>CALISX010000226.1 GCA_938041725.1 uncultured Lachnoanaerobaculum sp. | reverse complement strand
AGAGGCAAAGAGAAAAGGCATCAGTCTTGTGGTAACAGGAGGTGAGTAATGGCGCAAAATATAGTGTTGATAGATGGACAGGCTTATAACGTCCACATCGCAGAATTAAAAAGGAAGTTTGCTGTTACAGATACCGATAATTCTGGAAGAACTGCAGATTATGCCATGCACCGGGATATTATCGGGACATTTTACAATTACTCTCTGAAGGTTTTTCCGGTAATAGGGGATACAGATTCTTATAATCGATTTTATGAGGCGGTATCCTCCCCTTCCAGAGCAAGCCATCGGGTTGTATTTCCTTATGGTAATGACACCTTAACGTTCCAGGCCTACATTACCCAGGGGGAAGACGGTTTAATGGTTAGAAATGGGAAAAATTATTGGGGGTTGGGCGAAGGATTGTCTCTAAACTTCATTGCCATGGAGCCACAAAGGAGGCGGTAAATGAGATGGGATGTACAAATTGAAAGTAATGATCAGCAGCCTTACTCCACTACAACAACATTAACTACCAACGGGGCAGGCATGCAGCCATTTGCGTACTGTCTTCCCAGATATGCCAGATTAGACGGCCAATATATTAACGCACCGGATACTTTTCCGATGGGGGAGAACGGTTATATCAGTAATTCTCTGTCAAATGGGTCTGGTGCTTTCCACCTGGTGCCGCAGATTACCGTGAAGTATGATCGGTTGAAAACCAGCAATGGAGTAAAACTGATATTCCATATGCTGTCTGGTGATTATGCAAAGCGCTTAAAGATACGATGGTTTAAGGATGATACTCTAATCAAGGAGCAGGAGTTCTTTCCAGATGGCGCAGATTACTTTTGTCAGGCAAAGGTAAAGCTTTTTAACAGCTTCGAGATTTCCTTTTTTGAAACCAATAAGCCTTACCGGTATCTGTGGCTTTCCTCTATTCAGAATCAGAGAATGTCAGATGCTGGAGGACTTAAGATTGTCTATGATGATATTGCCCTGGGAGCGAAGGAGGGCAGCATAGCAGTCTCAAATGACAAAAGGCCGTTCGTGCAGATGGAAAATCTTAAATCCGCAGTAGAATATCCAGACTATGGTATGTGCCTCCCGCGGTATGCCAGGCTTGACGGGCAGTATGTGAATGCACCAGATACTTTACAGAATATGGGATATGTAAGTAACAGTATTTCCGACGCTTCGGGGGTATTTGCAGTAGCGC
>CALISX010000225.1 GCA_938041725.1 uncultured Lachnoanaerobaculum sp. | reverse complement strand
TTAGCATAAAAACAAATTTTATAGGAGAGAAAACTATGACAAATCAAACAACAAATCCATTGCAAACCAAGGATTACATTACCATGGGGATTTTTTCCCTGATCTATTTTGCCGCTGCCTTTGTCATCGGAGGGATCGCCCAGATGACGCCCATTACCTTTCCCTTTATGCCCATGATAGTGGCGATGTTTGCAGGCAGCATTTTCATGCTGTACATAGCCAAAATTCCCAAGGGGGGATCCATTTTGGTTTTGGGAATTTTAGCAGGGATTTTGCTTTTTATTACCGGAATGTTTTGGATGATGTCGGTATTTTTTATTGTGCTGGGCTTTATAGCAGACCGGATTGCCCTTTCCGGAAAGTATCAATCCTTTTCCAAAAATCTTACAGCCTACTGTGTTTTTGCTCTGGCACCCATGGGAGCCTACATCCCCATGGCAGTAATGCCGGCGCAGTTTGATGCCTTTATGCAAAAAAAAGGCGATGTTTCCTCCTTTTCCGGGATCATCCATTCCATCGGCGCCAACTGGTGGGCCATTCCTGCCATGATCCTGGGAACGCTTCTTTGTGCCATAATCGGGGGAATGATGGGAAGGAAATTGTTAAAAAAACATTTCGAGAAGGCGGGGATTGTATAGATGCTTTTGGATCCCAGAACCAAGCTGTTGATCTTGGCCATTACAGGTATCTTTGTATTTTTGAATGAAAGCATCTTCATTGAGTGCTTATTCACCTTGATTCCTTTTTTACTGCTTTTCCAGTCCAAAGGCTTTGCCCCTGCCTGGAAGGGGGGCGTCCTGTTTGCCGCTTTGCTGGCTCTGCAGATAGGAATTTTGCCAAAGCTTCCTCCTGCAGCCGGGGGCATCCTTTATATGTTTGCCGTATATATCCGCAAGCTCCTCCCCTGCTATATGCTGGGCTCCTATTTGATCCGGACCACCAAGGTAAGCACCTTTTTGGCAGCGGTGAGCCGTCTGGGACTGCCAAAGGGCTTTACCATTTCCCTGGCTGTAACCCTGCGGTATTTTCCCACCATGGGAGAAGAATGGAGATTGATTAAGGATGCCATGTCTTTGCGGGGAATCTCCGTCTCTTTCCCGGGGGCCCTGCTGCATCCCATGGAAACCATGGAATATATCTATGTTCCCATGCTGGTGTCCGCATCAAAAATTTCAGAGGAAATTACCCAGGCCGCCCTTATCCGGGGAATTGACCATATGGAAAAAAGAAGCTGTCTGGAAGCTGTAAAATTTTGCGGCCGGGATCTGGGACTGGTTTTACTGTATGCTGGCATTGCCCTTTTGATTCTATTTCATAAAATACTCCCCCTGCCGGTATAGCGCTGCCAGCCGGATCCCTCTTTATGGGCTGTTTTGCTGCCAGACAGCCCTTAAGCCCGCCATCATATGTATAAGGAGGCCTTTGGATTTGATTACCTTTGACCAGGTTTCCTATTCCTATAAGGAAACCAAAGAAAACAGTCTGCAGGATATATCCCTGCATATTCCAAAGGGACAGTGCGTTCTATTATGCGGACTGTCCGGATGCGGAAAAACCACCCTCACCCGGTTGATCAATGGGTTGATACCCCATTTTTTTGAGGGGACACTGACCGGAGAAAGCAGGGTTTCCGGGATTCCTGCCAAAGAAGCGGATATTGCCCGGCTTTCCCTGATGGCAGGTACGGTTTTCCAAAATCCCCGCACCCAGTTTTTCAACACCGATACAGACAGCGAAATTGTGTTTGGTCTGGAAAACCGGGGGCTGCCCAGGGCGGAGCTGCAAAACCGCCTGGAAGAAGTCTGCCAAACGCTGCAGATAGAAAATTTGCGCAACCGCAATATTTTTAACCTTTCCGGAGGAGAAAAACAAAAGATTGCCTTTGCCTCCGTGTACGCCTCTGATCCGGAAATCTTTGTATTGGATGAACCCTCCTCCAACCTGGATTACCCCTCCATACAGGCCTTAAAGCTTTTGATTCAAACAATCAAAGAACAAAAAAAGACCATTGTCATTGCGGAGCATCGGATATGGTACTTGATGGATGTGGCGGACCGGGTGCTGTATATGGAAAAGGGACGCATCCTAAGGGATATGGGGATCGAGGAATTTAAGACTCTGCCAAAAAACCGCCTGGAAGAGATGGGGCTTCGCTGCCGGGATCTTGCCGAGGTAAAAGGGAGCAAAACAGCTGCGGCCGCCGGCCCTCCTCTTTTGGCAGTAAAGGACCTGACAGTAAAGCTGGGAAAAACAGTGATTTTAGAAAACATTTCCTTTGAAGCAAGGGAGGGAGAGATCCTTGCATTGGCAGGGGAAAACGGAACGGGAAAGACCACCCTGGCCCGTACCCTATGCGGACTGGTAAAGGAAGAAGCCGGAAGCATATTTTACGAGGGCAAACCTTTGTCCGGGAAAAAGCGCCGGGAAAATTCCTATATGGTGATGCAGGATGTGGGACATCAGCTTTTTACCCACAGCGTATATGCCGAATGCGAATTGGGCATCAAACCAGAAGCAAAACCCCGGATTGAAGAAACCCTGCAGCTCCTCTCCCTTTCGGATCTAAAAGCCAGGCATCCCCTCTCCCTTTCCGGCGGGCAAAAGCAAAGGCTGGCCGCAGGAGTCAGTATGCTCTGCGGCAAAAAAATCCTGCTCTTTGATGAACCCACCAGCGGCCTTGATTTAAAAAGCATGAAGGAGGTGGGGGAGCTGCTTTGGCGTTTGAGGGAGGAGAAAAAAATCCTGATGGTAATTACCCATGATATGGAGTTTATCAAAAGGATTTGCTCCCGGGTGCTGATTTTATCCCATGGAAAAATCCGCCGGGTGCTTTCCGGAAAGGAAAAAGACAGTTTGGAACAATACTTGACAGAAGGAGAAATCCCATGAAAAAAAATAAAACCAATCGGCAGAAAAGCTCCATAGAATACCTTCTGGGCTTTGCCGCCCCCTGCAAGGGACTGTTGATCAGCGCTGTGATCCTGGCCCTTTTGGGTGCCGGGGCAGGAATTTTGCCCTATTTGGCGGTCACCCGCCTGATTATCGGGATCTATGATGGAAGCTGTACCCTAAGGGGGATTCTCGTTTTGGCAGGCATTGCCCTTTTGGGCTATCTGATCCAGCTGTTTTGTTCCACTCTGTCCACCATACGCTCCCACCGGGGAGCCTTTACCATATTGGAAAATATACGATTGCAGCTGACAAAAAAGCTGTCCCGGGTTCCCATGGGATTTATACTGGACACTCCCTCCGGCAAATTTAAAACCATGCTGGTGGATACGGTGGAAAAGCTGGAGCTGCCCCTGGCCCATATGGTGCCGGAACTCACCGCCAATCTGCTGATTCCCCTTTTGATGCTGCTCTATTTCTTTACTCTGGACTGGCGTCTGGCCCTGACCGCCTTTGCCACCTTTCCCCTGGGGCTGCTTTTCTACATGGGCATGATGAAGGATTATGAAAAGCGGTATAGAAGGGTTCTTTTGGCAGGAAAAAATATGGACGGGGCCACGGTGGAATATATCGGCGGAATTGAAGTCATCAAGGCCTTTAACCAAAGCGATGCCTCCTACGGGAAATACACCCGGGCGGTAATGGAAAATGAAGATGCCAAAAGGGAATGGTTTCAAAAGACCAACCCCTTTTATGCAGCGGGGATGGCCATTGCTCCGGCCAGTCTTCTGGGGGTGCTGCCTCTGGGAAGTCTCTTCTATATACAGGGCAGTCTCAGTGCCGGAAGCTTTATCTCCTGTATCATTTTATCCCTGGGTCTGATTGCCCCCTTGATTCAAGCCCTTCGCTATACAGACAGCCTGGCTATGGTGGATTCCACTGTACAGGAAATCGGACATCTGTTGGAAACAGAGGAAATGCACCGGCCTTTGGAGCATGCCCCCCTTTCAGGAAGCGAAATTGAGTTTTCCCATGTTTCCTTTTCCTATGGGGACAAGGAGGTGCTCCATGATCTTTGCTTTCAGGCCGTTCCAGGGGGCATGACCGCATTGGTGGGGCCCTCCGGCTCTGGAAAATCCACTGTGGCCCGGCTGATTGCCTCCTTTTGGGAAGCCGGCGGAGGCCAGGTTTTGCTGGGAGGAAGGGATGTAAGGACTATGCCCCTATCCCAGGTAATGGAGCAGGTTTCCTATGTTTCCCAGGAGAATTATTTATTCCACCTTTCCATAAAGGAAAATATCCGCCTGGGAAAACCGGATGCCGGAGAGGATGAAATAGAGGCTGCAGCCAGGAAGGCCAGCTGCCATGATTTTATCTCTGCCCTGCCCCAGGGGTATGATACCATGGCAGGAGACGGAGGAGATTCCCTTTCCGGAGGGGAAAAGCAGCGCATTTCCATTGCCAGAGCCATACTGAAAAACAGCCCTATTATTGTGCTGGATGAGGCCACAGCCTTTACGGATCCGGAAAATGAGGGGATCATTCAAAAATCCATCGGAGAGCTGGTGGCAGGAAAGACCTTGATTGTCATTGCCCACAGGCTTTCCACCATTATCCATGGAGATAAAATTATTGTGATGAAGGATGGACGCATTGCAGGGGAGGGGAGGCATGAAACCCTTTTGAAAACCTGCCCTGTGTACCAAACCCTTTGGCAGGCCCATCAAGGGGGCAGTGATCAAAAGGAGGAAATGGCATGATAAAAATGTTTCGACGGCTGTTTGTATTTTCCGGAAAGGAACGCAGGAAACTCCTTTTGTCCTTTATTTTTCATCTATGTGTTTCCTTTTTTGACATGCTTCCCATTATGGCCATCCTCACAGTTCTTTCGGGCATTCTCTCCTCCCCCTCCCCGGATGCAATGCCTGTCCAGGTGATTTGGGAAGCTTTGGGGATTATGCTCCTTAGCATTCTAGGCAAAATGATTTTCATCCATTTGTCCGGCGTAAAAAGAACCCTGGGAAGCTTTGCCATGTGCAGTACCTGGCGCATAAAGCTGGGAGAAAAATTAAAGCGGGCCCCCATGGGATACTTTAGCCAGCATCGCCTG
>CALISX010000224.1 GCA_938041725.1 uncultured Lachnoanaerobaculum sp. | reverse complement strand
TCCTTTTCAATGGTATAGTAGATTCCTGGAGAACGCACCAGCTGGCTGACAATCACCCTTTCTGCACCATTGATTACAAAGGAGCCGGTGTCTGTCATCAAGGGGAGATCGCCTAAAAAAATCTCATGTTCATTAATTTCATCCTTATCATTATTGACCAGCCGAACCTTAACCTTAAGCGGCGCTGCATAGGTGGCATCCCGGTCCTTGCATTCCTCTATGGAATACTTCACCTCGTCTTTGGCCAATTTAAAATCCACAAAATCCAGACTCAGATGCCCGGCATAATCCTCAATCGGAAAAATATCCCGAAACACTTCCTTCAGACCTGCATTCAAAAACCACTGATAGGAATCCTTTTGAATCTCAATCAGGTTTGGCATCTGCAGGACTTCCTTTTGCTTCGAGAAGCTCATTCTCAGGCTCTTCCCAGATTTGACGGGACGCATCTTGCTTTTATCCATTGAAGTTTCACCCCTGTATATATTTCTTGGTGCATTTCCTCCCAGGAGAGGATCTGCCAGGTTTTACCGCTGTGCGGCAGTTGCAGCATAATGAAGGGAGGATGAACTTTGCAAAAAAGCCCACCTTCCCATAATAAATGTAACCTTCATCTTAGCATTTTTTAAAATCTCCGTCAATTCCTTTATGATCCGTGTCCTCCTGTGTCAGCAAATCCAATGACCTTGTCGCTGGCCCACCCGGTCTGGGTCCGCTCTCCATCCAGATAGATCTGATACCAAACATTCTCTCCTGTCTGGGAAGTTTCCCCTGTAGCCAAAAAAACCGTACCCGCCTGGGCTACCGTCAAAACATCCTGATCCGTTCCCGGACCGCTGCGGATATTGGCAGCCTTGGCAGTAATCCCCATTTCCTGCAAATCCTCCCGGGTGCTTTCCTCCGGCTCTTTCCCGCCCCCAGGCAGGATACTCCCTGCAAAGGCGCCCCCTCGTGCCAAAAGAGCGGATATCTGGGGACGTAAGGCACCCATTCCCCTGATGGAAAGGAAAATCAGTATACAGAAAATCCCGGCACTGACCAAATTGAAAACACCCCAAAGCAGTCTTTTGGGCATTTCCCCGGAGATTTTGTTTTCATGCCGGACTTTTTCCCTTTCCCGTATCCTTCCCACGATTTGGGAAAGAGTTCTTTGATATCCGATCCAGTCAAATCCCTTATTCATATTCGCAGCCGCTTCTTTTACAAAAAGCCAAACAAAGAGGGTGGGAAGCAAATACATTCCTAATAGCAAAAGCCCCGCCCCCAAAGTCTGCACCCCGTATTCCAGGGGGGTTTCCGGAGAGGAAAAAAAACGGGCTAAAAATTCCTTCCAGGTGGCCGGCATAAAGACGTACCGCAGGTACAAAAGATTGGGCATCCCGCTGATTCTGGGGCCAAAAAAATTAACAGCAAAAAAGGCCAGCACAGCCAGGGGAATGGAAACCTTTTCCATATTCCGAAAGAGAAATCGAAGCAGTTCAAAGATGAGATATACCAGATACACCGGCCAGTAAGCCAGGCCGAATAAAATCTCTCCCACCAAAGGCAATGGCTTTCTCTCCCTTCCCAAAAGCTTTCCCGCCCATTGGACAAAAGCATGGCTTAGGGTCTTTTGCTGTACCCTTCGAAGAAGCCCCTCCACCCTGGCATTGGAAATACCAAAGTGATGATACATATTTAAATAGTAGTTTAAAATAAAATCCTTTGCATCGGCAAAGCCGGATTGGGATACAGCAATCTCTCCCATTTCCTGAAGAGTTTTGGGCTTCATCTCCACCACAGAGTACATATAGGGAGTGAGGGCCGGATACTGCACCAGCATTTTAAAAGCTGCAAAATTGTCTGCCACATCCCGGTACCCTGCCAGCGCCCGCAGGGTATTGAACAGATCCACCAAGGGGGTAAAATCGCTGCCCCGCTCCTGGCGAAGACTATATACCTCCTTTAACTGTCCCTCTGCATAATGGCTTAATTCCATGGTCTGGGAAAACTGATCCAGCTGCAAAAAGCCAAAAAGCCCCTCCTTGACCTGGGGATACCTGCTGCAAACCAAAGGATTTCCCGCTGCCATCTCTAAAAGCTCCGTACAGCGGCGCAGCCGAAGCAGAGTATTTTTTTGGAAAAGATTTACAATGAGAGGGCCCTCCTCTATCTTGGCACCGCCGGAAATTCCCAGCTCCTGGTCCGGTTGGTTTTCTCCCTCTCCCTTTCCCAGATCCGAAAGCCGGAATTCCTTTTTCAGCATTTCTAAAATAGCCCTTTTATTCCGGCTCTCCCCAGGAAAATAAGAAAAGAAAAAATCCACATCCTGACCGGTGATATTTTTGGTATCTCCAATCAGGGTAAAATAGGCTTTGGCAAAACTGCTGTCTTCCCCCTGCAGCGCCTCCTTGTAATAATAGGTATACACCGCCTTTCTAAGGCCCGGATCCCGCAAAATTGCCTCATAGGCCCGGGCCTTTTCCATCCTGGCCTGATCTCTCCTGGCATTTTTTTCATTGGCTCCCTGGATGCTCAGCTGCCACCGCCTGCGGGTCTTTTCAATGGCCTCCTCCACTGTCCCTTGGTCTGCATCCGGCTGCTCGCATTTATAGAGCTTTAGAATATTCTCCTGATCCAAATCAATGCCGTATTGATTTAGAATTCTCTCCCGTATCTGTGCCATCTTCTCTCCTGTTCCCGGTGCAGCATTTCTCTCACATCTATGCTGCACTTGTCTGAATCAGAGAAAGCATTTTGGCGCAGATTCTTTCACATCCCTTGGACAGAGAATGAAGAACCCAGAAAAACAAATCAAAAAGCTTTCCCACCACTACAGCGACCCCAGCCATAATAGCGGAGCCAAAGGCAATGGCCACGCCCCCCACAATGGCCGTACCCAGTGTCATCAGTATAATGCCCACCATGGCCCCGGCGATCCCATCCCGGCGTATGGCGATTAAAAGCTGGTTAAAAAAAACAATAAAAATCAGCCCTAAAATCAATAAAATAGCCCAGCCAAGCAGTGCCAGAAGGGAAGCACGCAGGGCAGCCACCATGGCGGACCCCATTTTAAATACAATTCCCAGAAGAAAGAACACCAAAAATATACTGCTGCCCCAAAACATTGTTAAAGAAGCCATATTTTACCTCTACTCCACATTGGACTGCTCCATCCTCCTGTAGGCCTCCAGCCTCTCCTCCTCCGTCATTTGGGCGGAAAGCCTGAAGGAGGTGTTCAATTTGGAATGACTAAACTGCTCCTCTGCCTGAATATGCAAAATTCCGGAATGATCCAGATCCATGGTCATTTCCACCAAGGTGTCCTTTGGCACCTCTCTGCTGAATTGCATGTCGATTCTGGTTAAGGGGAGACGATCCTCCAAGGCCATTTTCTTTTCCATGGAAAGACTCTCATGAATCTTAATGGAAATAGCCGTCTGGCCATCGGAAACCGTGGCAAAGGTTTCTGTTTTGGTGGCAGGCAGCCTGTCATTCATCATCAGCATGTTAAAAATCACCCGCTCCCCGGAGTCTGCATCCACCAGCTCCAGACCATAGGTTCTGGAAAGCACATTGTTGATTTGCAGTCTTGTCCCCTCCATTCCCTTTTGCTGTTGAAATCTTGTGGTAAGATCCTGATTGACACTGTCCTCCTCCAGCATCTCCTCCACACTCTTTCCTGCTTTTTGCGCCTCACCCAGCACAAAGTCGTGATATTCCCTTTGATTTCCTGCGTAAATGGCAGCCCCCTTGGCCACCGCCTCATCCGGGTCGGTCAGCACCGGCTTTACCCCGTAATCCTTTTCCAGCATGGCTGCCACCTGGGGCATCCTGGAGGATCCTCCCACCAAAAGGATCTGATCAATGGCGGAGAGGGGATATCCCTTTTGGGCTGCAATCCTCAGCACCTCATCCAGCAGATTTTTGGTACGCAGCAAAAGCTCCTCTGTAAGCTCCTCCTGTTTTTGTCTGGTCAGCTCCTCCCGAAAGCGCCCTGCCGGGCCGTTGACAGAAATATTTACTTTTTCACGCACCGTCAGAGCCTTTTTCCAGGTTTCCACATCCACATACAGGGCGGCCACCGCCTCTGGATCCTCTGACAGATCCTCCCCGGTTTCCTC
>CALISX010000223.1 GCA_938041725.1 uncultured Lachnoanaerobaculum sp. | reverse complement strand
ATCGGATTCTCTCATGGGAAGATTCCCCAGAGGATAGCCGTACACATCCACGGTACTCACAAAAATATATCTGGCACAGTGCATTTCCTTTACCGCCTCCACTGCTGTCTGGGCCTGGAAGGGTTCAAAGCAGCAAAAATCAATGATCACCTCTGGATCAAAGGCCTGGTACACCCGGTGCAGATCTTCCCTTTCATTCCGGTCCCCCCTGAAAACGGAAATCTTTCCCTCCAGTCCCAAAAGATCGGTGGTGGCATGGGTCAATACTCCTACAGGCACCTGTTTGTCTAAAAAATAACGAATGGTAGATTCTGAAATATTGCCCGGTCCCCCTAAAATCAAAACATTTTTCATAGTCTCTCCTTCTTACGCCCTTCCGGCGCTTTTGCAAATCTCCATAATCTGCAGTATCTCTTTTTTAAAATAAGCAATGGTGGCGCCGCAAAGTTCGTGATATACCGGTTGATCGTCCCGCTCTCTGGCTATTTCCTCCAGATGCTTCCATAAACCTAAGGTGATATTGGTGTAGAAATGAATGTTGCTGATCCCCGCTGCAATGCTTTTTTCATACTGCTCCTTTGTAAGGCCGGAGCCCCCGTGCATGGTTAGGGGCACATCCGTAAGTCCTGCTATTTCTTCCACCAGCCCGTAGTTCAGCCTGGGTTCCCCCCGGTATTTGCCATGGACATTGCCAAAGGAAATGGCTAGAGAATCCACCTGGCTTTTGGTAATAAAATCCAGTACCATGGCCGGGTCTGTTTCTCTGCTGGGTCCCCCCTCCCCATCCCTTAGGGCAGAGCCTCCCACATATCCCAGCTCTGCTTCCACATCACAGCCAAAGGCGTGGGCCATTTTCACAATTTCCTTTGTTTTCTGAAGATTCTCCTCCACCGGCAAATGGGAACCGTCAAACATCACAGACTGCATCCCCAAAGCAATGGCCTTGGCCAAAATCTCATACCCTGCCCCATGCTCCAGCTGAATGGATACCGGCACCGGGGCTCTTGCAGCAGCTCCCCGCAGCATGGGCAGGGCATACTCCAGGGGAATCATGGCAAATACCTCTGGCGCAAACCCCAAAGCCAGGGGAGAATGGCAGACCGCAGCGGCCTCTATGGCAGCCAGGGTCATTTCAAAATTCGCCCCTAAAAAATGGGGGACAGCATATCCTTTTTTTCTGGCTTCCCTTTGCATTTCTGCCAGCGGCACAATCATTCCCTGCCTCCTTTCACAATTCCTGCCAGTATGGAAAAGTCCGAAGACACATCCCGGTACAGCTTTTCGAACAACTGGTAATACTCCATATATATTCGGTGGTTCTTTTCATTGGGCTCCAGGGGATCAATGTAGTTTGCCCTGTCCCGGGCAATCCCATAATCCGAAAATACCCCGGCTGCCACCCCCGCCAGCAGGGCATCCCCATAGGGAGCCCCCACCCGGTTTTCCACCATGGCGGTCGGAACTGCAAACACATCAGTGATTATTTTTCTCCATAGTCTGCTTGATGCTCCTCCCTCATTAAAAATAATGCAATTTCCCATGGTTTTTCCCGATTCCTTCATTAAAAGAAAAGATGAGTACAAAGCATAGGCCACACCCTCCATCATAGCCCTTATCATATGCCCCTTGGTATGGTGAAAAGACATACCGAATACTACCCCTCTGGCCTCGCTGTTCCATAATGGGGTTCGTTCTCCCATAAGATATGGGAGTATGAGTAGCCCCTCGCTACCCGGTGAAATTCTTTCTCCTTCCATATCCATCATTGTGTAAGCACTCATTCCTGTGAGTTTTTCCAATGATTTTTCCGCATCCCCGAAGAAATCTCGCAGATAGCGAATGGCTCCTCCACCTGTGGTAGTGGTTGGAATGGTAATATAGGTATTATTGGAATTTGCTGTTAAGGCACAGGCCAGCATTGTGTCCAGAAAGTTACTGTCCTTGTGAATAACTCCAAAATTACCGCAAGTTCCCAAATTCATATTTATATCTCCCTCTCTGAAAAGTCCCGCTCCAATACAGCCCGCATTAAAATCGCATTGTCCGGCACTAACCAAAGTTCCCGGTGATAAACCTGTGTCCTTGGCTGCTGTTTTATTCACCTCTCCCACAATATCCTCACAGCCATAGATTTCCGGCATCCAATCCGGATTAATACCCAGATTTAACAGCAGTGTCCTATCAAAACTGTTTTTTCTAATATTATATCCCCCTAAAAATACTCCACAGGAATGATTTGTTGTATGACTTCCACACAACTTATAACGGATATATCCGTCAATGGTATTTACTTTTTGAATTCGGGCGAAATCCTCAGGACGGTTTTTCTTTTCCCACAGAAGGTTTACGATGGAAGGATGATCCTCCAGTCGATTACCCGAAAGGGCAAATATCTGCTCTTTCCCGGGATTTTCCATCAATTCCTTTGCTTCCCTCCATGCCCTTTTATCCATAAGGTTATAAGCTTTTTGAATAGGTGCTCCCTTTTCATCAAGCATCACCAAACAGGGTAGGGCGGAGGAGACAGCAATTGCCGCAATCTCCTTTGGAACTACTTTTGCCTTTTGAATACATTCTTTTAACAGTTCACAAGCTGCTTCCCAATAAACCAAGGGGTCATGCTCCGACCAACCGGGATGCTCCACTATTATAGGATACTCACGATAGGCATAGGAGAGAACCCTTGCCTCCTCATCAATGATACAAGCCTTGGCACCTCCGGTGCCATAATCAAGTCCCGCCAGATATTTTGCCATACTTCCTCCTTATATTGCCGTAAGTTTCACCGCCTTCCACTTGGCAGGAACAAACGCTGTTTGTTTATGAATTTCATACTCCTGTATTTTTTTACAATTCCAGACATCAAACACTTCCACACGATAATTATAAAAGCCGGTTTTGGCATTCCCCGGATAAATTCTTTTACGGGGCATATCTGTACTGAAAAACAAAAGGTACTCCATATCTTCTTTTGAAATCGAAAAGTAATTTATACCGTCGGTGTTTCTCCAATCCGGCTTCATCTCCTGAAAAGAGCATCCCAAAGCAATCTCTTTTAAAAATCGAATTCTCTTTGCACTCTCCCCTGTAATCTCCCCCCCATAGGTCCAGAAAATATCACGATTATTCTTTATTTTAATAGCCTCCCCATGAGTAGCATATCCCCCTGCCATAAAGGACAGCCAGTGTGAAAAAACCACTTCCTCCGGGGTACTGTTACCCCACTCATACTTCACATTCCCCTCATATTGGTATTCATCATTCACCACAGGCTTTTGATAACGCCTTTTCAAATCAATCAAAAGTTGGTAGGTATTCGGATGCTGATAAGATACATGTGTCATCCAGCTACGATTGGGATAAATCTCCCCCGAAGGATAATTGTGAATTGAGCGTGGGTGCTGATAAGGATCGTTAGCCTTAATGTATTCCCCTATTACATCCCAGTTTCTTCGATTTACTCTGGTGCGTACCATACTTCCCCCGTCACTGTCTGCTTCCACAGATACATCATACTCATTTGCCAAGGACCACCACACATTCCTAAAGGCACTAAAGCGACGAATCACATACTGCAAATAGAAAAGAGCCTGTTCTTCGTCCATTCGGTCAATACCAAAATGTCCGAAATCATAAAAATGAAACAAAATCACATCCGCTTCTATTCCTCGTTTTTTAAGATCTGAAAGGCAGCGTTCATAGTTTTGAAAATAGGCGGGAATAAAACGCTCAAAATCAAAATTTCCGGGTTTTCCTTCAAAAGGATAGCATTCAGGCTCATAAGAAATGTCCACATCTCCATCCTCTCCCTGATAATATTTCGGAGTTAACAGCATTCGGATTTTGTTAAACTTGTACTTCTCAAAAGATTCCAGGGTTTTTGTCCTTATGTCATAAGGTCTGTAGGTCCAACCGTAAGCAGTGGTTCCCAGTACAAAAAACGGTGTACCGTCAGCATATGAAAAATGTAGGATTTTATTCGGATATACCGGCCCATGATTATTTTCACCTGCCGGCAAAGAGATGAAGCTTCCGCTATGTTCGTTTATATTCGGATCATTGGAAAAAATGTGAAATGCATATTTGCCTGTTTCCTGTGGCATAAAGCGAATCTTCCATCTTCCTTCCCCATCATAAAATCCCCACACCCTTTCACATGTTTCCTTACTTTTAAACTCTCCCCAAAGAGATACCTGACGGAAAGGATTTTCGTATTTAATGTGAGAATACAATGTGATTTCAAAAATATCCCATTTTTCTACACTTTTCGGATACTGTATAACCTGTGTTTTTTCTGATATTTCTTTCGCTTTCCACATTTTATTCATGGTGATACACCTCCCATCCCATATATTTTTCAAAGGCCTCTTTTAAAATTCCTGCTGTGTGGGAGCGATTCATAGCCACATGATGTTCAAATCCATTTTGACAAATATACTTCATAAGCTTTTGCATACCCTTTATTTCCACTACTCCCGGACCTCCCGGAGTGGAAATATCTTCATGTACAAATTCTCCCTCTCCTACATAGGCTTTAATTCTTCCCTCAAAATCATCTGTACTGATTTTTGCAAAGGTGAATGGCCCCGGAACAATAACCCCCTTACATGCTCCAAAGCAGTTTTCCTCACCCAAAGCCAATGAAAGTATGTCCAGATTACCGATTTCAGGTTTCATACCCAAAAAGCTTTTTGGATAGTTGGCACAGTGAATCATCATACACCGATCTCTATTGTCTGCAAATCCGTTGTTCCAGTCCAGATATCCTGAAGGCTTCCCTGAAGCCAGATTGAGAGCCGCCATACTAACCGCCCCCATAACATCCATTTCACAGGCACTCGGCATTCCCATCTCTCCCATCATGCTCATGGCAAGGCAGGATGCAATCCCATAATTTTTTTCCAAAGAGTCCCAGCACTGAATGGCACTGGCCTGACAATCATTCTCCTCCAGCCAATCCTGCACTGCCAAAAAAAAGCCCGCCTGTTTTCGTAACTTTTCCTCACTGACTTCAAAAGTCATATTTCCATATAGACGGATACTCTCCATCACATCCCTAACACGGGAATCCCTCATTTTTTCCCCGGCTAAAGCCAAAATAACCGATAAATCTGTGGTTTCCACAGTAATCCCCGCTTCCTGCAAAAGCTTTTCCGAATATCTGACTGTACGAAAGGCTGACGGTCTGGCTCCGATAGCTCCAACCCTCAGTTTTTTTAACCCCCGCACCACTTTGCAGATCCCGGCAAAATTCTCCACATCCAGTGTAAATTCCCGACTGTCAATGCTGCAGGTATGGTAAGTGGTATCGGTAAACGGAATTCGGTTCTGGTAAAGATTATTGCATACGGATAATTTGCCACAAAAAGAGTCCCTGCGGTGTGAAAGATCCAACTTATCTTTCTCATCGTCACAGGCTTGTACCAGTACAGGTACCCTAAGCCCTGAGCGAACTATGGCCTCCGTCACCGCCGCCTCATCCCCGAAATTAGGTAAAACAATTATAATACCGTCAATTTCCTCCCGATGTTTTGCAAAAAGTTCTGCACATTTTTTTGCATCTTGGTAGGTTTCAACCACACCCAAGGGAGTTTCTGTCGGAGATAAAATAATGCAGCCAAAGCCCATTTCCTTCATTTTTTCCAAAATGGCTTCCCTTCCTTTTTTTGCCAGTTCCATAGGGAAAAAATTCCTGCTACTTACAATAATGCCAAATTGAATCCCTGATCTTTCTTTTTTCATATTTCCTCCTATAAATGAGCACGTCCAAAATGAAAAACGAGGCAAATTTGTTTCAGTACTTATGCCTTATTTCTATATTATTTACTTTAATTTTTTTCCATATTATTTACAATAGAATATTCTTTAGATTATTTGTACTTTTTTATGCTTTTATTATCAATTTAATTAAATATCTTTTAGTCCGATTCTGCTCTGTAGTAGAGATTAGTATTAACATTTGCATAAATTTACAAATGGCACCGATATTCATATTTAAAAGAATATCGGTGCCATGAACTTAATTTCCCTTATATTTCCTTTTTCTCTCCCTCTTTGTATTCCAGTGGAGATTTTCCAAAATATTTTTTAAATACCCGATTAAAATAGCTTACATCTCGAAAACCCAGCATATGAGAGACTTCAACTGCCCTTAATCCCCCTTCACATAGAAGCCTTCCCGCTTTCTCCATCCTAAGACCATTGGTATATACCACAAAACTTTGCCCCATCTCCTTTTTAAACAATGCTGAAAAATAAGTAGGATGCATAAAAACCACCCCCGCTACCTCCTCCAAAGTGATATCCCTACAGTAATTCTCTCGGATGTATTCAATTGCCCTTTGAATGGGTTCCTTCTGTTTCCCTGTATCCCTTGGAGTCTCCAAATAACTTTGAAGCTTTTTTAACTCTGCATTTATTCTCTTTTGATGCAGAAGTTCTTTTTGTTTAGTCTCCAAAATCCTCTGTACCTTTTTAAGAGCTTCCTCCAACAAATCCTCCTCCAAAGGTTTTAATAAATACGCAGCAACTCCTCTGTGCAATGCTTCCTGTGCATAGGAAAAATAGCTATAACCACTGATAATAATAGAC
>CALISX010000222.1 GCA_938041725.1 uncultured Lachnoanaerobaculum sp. | reverse complement strand
CTGGCCCCCATCAGAAGTAAAATCTGGGACAGCCAGGACCCTTTAAAGCCGGTATGTCCGGTAATCAGTATCCTTTTGTCCTTATAAAAATCTGCTAATTCTTTAAAATTCCCCACAGCTTACCACCTCTTCCAAGGAGCATGCCCGGACTGCCAATACTCCTCCAGCTTCATTTTCTCTCTCTGGGTGTCCATACACTGCCAAAAACCGTCATGATAAAATCCCATTAATTCTCCCTTTTGTGCCAGAGTCTGTAAAGGCTCCTGTTCAAACACAGTGGTATCGTCCTTTAAATAGTCAAAAATCTCAGGATTTAATACCATAAAGCCCCCATTGATAATGGCTCCATCTGAATCGCTCTTTTCCCTAAAGGAGAGAACCTGTCCTTCCCCTGTCACAGTCAAAACTCCTTTGGCCTGCCCGATATTCACCGTGGTCATGGTGGCAATTTTATGACGGCTGTTATGGAAATCCAACAGCTTATGCAGATCCACATCACTGAGACCATCGCCATAGGTAAGCATAAAGGACTCATTTCCAACAAACTCACGAATTCTTTTGATTCTTCCCCCGGTCATGGTCTTTAACCCGGTGTCCACCAAGGTTACCTTCCAGGGCTCGGAATAATTGTTGTGCACCTCCATGTGATTGTTGGCCAGATCAAAGGTAATGTCTGAGGTATGCAGGAAATAGTCGGCAAAATATTCCTTAACCACATACTGCTTATACCCCAGGCAAATGATAAAATCATTGAATCCAAAACTGGAATAATATTTCATAATATGCCAAAGAATGGGCTGCTCTCCAATTTCAATCATGGGCTTGGGTTTTAAGTGGCTTTCCTCCGTAATGCGGGTGCCTAACCCTCCGGCCAAGATTACTACTTTCATTTCATCCCTCCTTTTCAATCCTTGCTGCTGATTCTTTTCAGTCTGACAATGGTTTGAAGATACGTAAAAATAAATTTTATTAAGTTTCTTTTAGATTCCCCAAACATTCTTTTATTAAACTGCACCGGGATTTCTTCAATTTGCAGACCAGGATACTTTTTCTTCAAACGGATCAGTATCTCCTCCACAATATCAAAATTTTCGCAGGTCAAGTGTATGGATTTTAACTTTTCTGCATCATAAATACGAAAACTATTGGATACATCCTTTACATTCAAACGAAAAATAATCCGGTAAGCCAAATTTAATACATAGGACATAAAGACCAAAATAAAGCTGTTGTCTGTATTGCCATTTTTAACGTATCGGGAACCAATCACAATATCAGTCCTGCTCTTTATAATCTCTTCGTATAGTCTGAGAATATCCGTGCTTTGATGGGAGCCGTCTGCATCCATATAAACAATGTATTCCCCTTTGGCCTTCTGGATCCCGGTGCGGATGGCGTCCCCATAATTATTTCCGCCGTTGCGGTTCAGATATACCACCCCCTGCTCCTTACAAATTTCCGGGGTATGATCCATGGGCTTCATGGTATCCACAATCAAAATTTCATATTCCAGATGGAGCTGATTCACCTGCTCCTTTATTTTAGGAAGCAGGACCTTTAAATTCTCCGCTTCCTGGTATGCCGGTAAAACAATGCTTAAAACCATCACTTCTCCTTAATCCACTCAATCATGCTCTTAATGCCCTCATAAGCGCTAACCTCCGGTTTCCAACCGATATACCTTTCAATTTTTCCAGTATCTGCCACAAAGACCTTTTGATCGCTGATCCGAGGTTCCAGGCAGGTATACTCCAATTTGATCCCTAAAATTTCTTCCAGCATATCAAACAGCTCTAAAAGAGAAAGAGATTGGTCAATTGTACCCCCGATATTAAAGGCCTGTCCCTTGACCTTTTCAATATTTCCTAAAGCAGTGTAATACAGGCGGATCATATCCTTTGCATGCAAAATATCCCTTACCTGTTTTCCATTTCCGGAAATCGTAAAGGGCTGACACTGGGGATTTTGATACTTCTCCAAAGCCTTTTCACAAAACCAGCCCACCCAGCCTTGATCGTAGGTTGCAAACTGCCTGCTTCCATACATGGAAGAGTGGCGGAAAACAACTGTTTTTAAACCAAAAATCCGATGGTAATCTAACATATACTGATCTGCAGCTCCCTTGGAGCATCCATAAGGAGACTGAAAATCCAATGTAATATCCTCTGAAAATCCCTTGGGAAATTCTTTACATACATATCTTTTGTCCTTTTCAACATATGTAAACTGCTCAAGATCTCCATAAACCTTGTTGGTGGAAGAATAGATCATGGCCGTAGCTGGAGAATACTTGCGCAATGTGTCCAAAACATTTACAGTTCCCATGGTGTTGATCTCAAAATCCTTGTAGGGATTTGCGATAGACGTGGTCATAGCCACCTGTCCCGCCAAATGAAAGACTGCATCAAAGGAATTCTCCTTGATCACCGTTTCCACATCATTTTTATTTCTGGTATCCAGATTATAGAAGCGGAACTCTCCCAAAGTCTGCAGCCACTCCAAATTCCTGGAGGAGCCAAACCGGGATAAATTATCTAAAACCGTGATATCATGTCCATTTTGAATCCCATGAGCAGCCAAACTGCTGCCTAAAAAACCACAGCCTCCATTAATCAATATCTTCATTTTTCTCTATGCTCCCTTCTATATTCCACCAGCTTCTTCATTCCTTCCTTCCAGGAAAATGCAGGCACAATCCCAAACCGATTCATATTTTCCCGATCTGCCACACTATCTGGTTCATGCTTTCTCTTTGGAATAGCACCAAAATGAATCGTAGAGGTAGAATGACTGATATCCCGTAAATATTCCACGATCTCTCGAATACTGGGCGCTTCTCCGGTTCCCAAGGATACATCTGCATACCCGGCAGGCTGCTGGTTCTCTATTAAGCGAATAATCCCATCCACCACATCAGAGATATAAATAAAGTCCCTGTGCTGTTCCCCTGTGGTCATATCTATATCCTGATTATCCATGAGGCTTCTGGTAACATAACTTAAAAAACGGTTTTCCGGTTCCTGCTCTCCATAATAGTTTTCCAGCAAAACATTGAAAAAGGTCAGGGAACCCTCTGTATCGCTCTCTGTCATCCACTGCCCAAACTCCGATAATTTCTTTTTGGAAACAGTATAGAGATTCAAATTCTCTGGAAGAGATGTGGCAATATTGATAATCTTCCTCACCTTTGTTTCCTTGAAGTGAAGCATCACCCTTAGAGGGTAGTATAAATTCCCTTCCAGAATATCCTCCAGAGAAATGCCCGGTTTTTCGTAGACACCGGATAAATTAATAATACATGCAAGATCTGGATGTTCCTGGAAAACCCTTTCATAATCCTCCGCCAAGAACATATCAATTCCAGGAATGCAAATATTTGTTCTGGACAACCCTAATATTTGATAGCCAAGAGATACAAGCCGATCGCTTACCTTTCTCCCTACGTATCCAGTCACGCCAAGAATTAAAATTTTCATTTAACCTGCCTTCCTATGCATATACACTTCTATCATTCTCTACTTGTTCATATGGTTAAAAATCGGCTTTTCCCAAAGCTCATGTATGATTACAGCCATACTGAAATTAAAAATCAAATATAATCCTGTCACCCAGGGCTGCTTGACATCCGGCATCAGGCAAGAAAAAAAATTGCTGCAAAAGGACTGTAAAATGTAGAATGCATAGCTGATCTCTGCCAGGTACGCAAAGCTCTTCACACTAAACAGCCTGGATACAACCCCTCTATTCTCACCCATCATAAGAATAATCAATCCACAAATAGGAATCAACACTACACCATTATAAATATTACTCTCCCGCAGTATGCACATTCTAATCAGCCAGACAAAAAAAATCAATTCAAACAGGGATAGATATCCTTTTTTTAAATTTTGTATTTTTGAGGACAAAAACACAGTCACAGTATATGTAAATACTCCCAATAGCATCCCAGCCAACCCACGCAAAATCGGCACCGGAATATGTTCAAAGATAAAGGCAGCGGATCCCATGCTGGGTGAATCATAGTACCATATGAGACCATATAATATTATGGAGGTCAATCCAGACAGCCAAAAATATTTTTTCCCGCACTTAATAAAAGCAGCTACTATAGGAGTGGACAGCAAAAGAGCCGAAACATACCAGGCCGGACCATTCACATATTCCAAACCCGCAGCACCGCTACATTGTATCATAAAAAACTCTGCAATATAGGATCTTAAATGCAGTCCATCCGCTAACCATGCATAATAGTTCCCATGAAACCAGGTTATCGCATAAATCAGCGGCAGCAAAATGAGTCCGGGAATATAACCTGGATAAAGTCTTTTGATACGATCTATGGTGATTTTTATAATACTCTTGGATCTTTTGGATTGATGGGCGCTTTGTGCCATTAAAAAACCAGATAAAACAAAAAAGAACTCCACCAGCAAATATCCTGTTGATAAAATTTCCACACCTGGAAGAAAGGGATAGGTCAGTTCAAAATGATACAAAGCAATCCCCAAGGTGGCCAGTACCCGTAATCCCACCAATCCATTTTTATGCGATTCCTTCATCTTTCTCCTTCTATAGCGAACGCCAAAATTATCTTGGCGTTCGCTGTGCCGGAGGCCCTTATTCTTTTATGAATAACGCCATATTATCCCGGTACCATTCCTCAACATCATAATTTTTTTCAAAATTTTTTCTTATATCCAGCCATTGATACCCTCTCTTTTTAAATTTCTCCACCCAGTATTCCAGAGGCTGCTCATTCACATGGCCGTCTCCTCCTTGTCCCACATGGGCTGCCGAAAACAGAATGGTATCGGAATGCCTGCACAATGAATCAACAAATGTATCCGCACATGTTTCCTCAATATGCTCTGCCACCTCCAACGAAACTGCCATATCAAACTTTCTATGGAGATCCAGAGGCTGGCTTAAGTCCTCTGGAACAAACTGATTTTGGGCAATCATCAATAAATCCCGATCCACATAATCCCCATCTACACCTAAAACCTCTATATCCCGGTTGACTTGTTTTGCTGCTGCCAGCCAGGTTCCCGTACCACAGCCAAAGTCCACCATACTCTTCGGTGTATAAATGGGCAGAAGATACTGCCATACCTCTACAGCAGAGGTAAAGGAACCATATTGATTCTCCTCGTAAAAATTTTTTCCATAAATAGAGGTGACTCCCTGCTCCCCTCCCTTCTTCTCCTGAAGCTTTGCCAGCATGGCATTTAAAGTCCAAATCCTGCTGAGAATAGCTTTTTTTAAATACAATTCTGACTGCCAGATTCTGCCATCCAGCTGCTGAGTCAGCTCCGCAAACTGCTGGCTGCTCTTCTCCTCGGACTTCCACACCCTGGTATCC
>CALISX010000221.1 GCA_938041725.1 uncultured Lachnoanaerobaculum sp. | reverse complement strand
CACGAAAGCTGCACCAGCAGCGCAGTGCTGCGCAGACTTATACAGTTGTCATGTGCACAATGGACGGGACAACCCTATGAATTTTCAAGGAGGATATCACTTCGATAGTATAGAATATGGCTTTTGATGGAATCACCATGGCCGGCTTAACCAGTGAATTAAGCCAAACCCTGGTAATGGGCCGAATCGCAAAGATTGCCATGCCCGAACCCGGGGAACTGATTTTTACCATAAAAAACAATGCAAAAAACCACAGACTCTTCCTTTCAGCCAGGGCCTCTTTGCCTTTAATGTATTTAACAGAAGAAAATAAAGCCTCTCAACGGGAGGCTCCCGCCTTTTCCATGCTGCTGCGAAAGCACATAGGAGCTGCTAAAATCCTAAGCATCACCCAGCTGGGACTGGAACGGGTGGTGTGCTTTACCTTCCAGCATTTTAATGAGCTGGGGGATCTAAGCGAAAAAAAAATGTATGTGGAATTAATGGGAAAATATTCCAATATTATTTTTACCGACGCTGACAATACTATTCTGGACGCTATGAAAAGGGTATCCGGCAATATCAGCTCTTTGCGGGAGGTACTGCCGGGACGGCAATACTTTCTTCCCCAGGAAATTCAAAAAAAGGATCTTTTAACAGTTTCCAGAGAGGAATTTGAGGAGATTTTAAAAAATAAAGAGTATCCCCTTTCCAAGGCCCTGTATATGAATTTTGCAGGCATCAGCGCTCTCATGGGGGAGGAGATCTGCCACCGGGCGGGAATTTCCGGAGAGACTCCCTCCACTGCCCTGGAGCCCCTGGCCTGTGACCATTTGTACCATGTGGTGGCCCTTTTACTGGAGGACATAAAAGAAAAACGGTTTTCTCCCTGTATGATTTATAAAAACGGAGAGGCCTTTGAATTTTCCTCCGTGGATCTCACCGTTTATGGAGGAGAAACCTTTACCAAAAAGCCCTATACCTCCATAAGCCGCCTGCTTTTTGATTTTTACGCCCAGAGAGAAGGCATTCTCTTGATCCGTCAAAAAAGCTCTGATTTGCGGCGGATCACATCCACTGCCCTGGAACGGGCCGCAAAGAAATACGATTTACAGTTAAAACAGCTAAAGGATGCAGAAAAAAAAGACAAATTCAAGGTTTACGGGGATTTGCTCATTACCTATGCCCCCTCTCTTCCCCCAGGGGATAAAACCTTTGTATGCGAAAACTATTATAACAACAATGAAACCATTACCATTCCCCTGGATGAAACCAAAAGCGGAAAGGAAAATGCAAAAAGATACTATGACAGGTATGCCAAACTCCGCCGCACCCAGGAAGCCCTGACCCAGGAAATCCAAAAAACCAAGGGGGATCTGGACCATCTTTCCTCCATCCAAACTGCACTGGAGCTTTCCACAGACCCGGAGAGCCTGGAGCAAATCCGCCAGGAGCTTTTTGACTTTGGCTATTTAAAAAAACAGGCGGGGAAAAAGACAAGGTTTCGCTCCCATCCCCTCCACTACCTTTGCATGGAGCAGTATCACATGTATGTGGGGAAAAATAATTACCAAAATGAAGAGGTTACATTCCAGATTGCCACGGGGAATGACTGGTGGTTTCATGCAAAGGGAACCCCCGGCTCCCATGTTATTGTAAAGGCAGGGGAAGGAGAACTGCCCGATGCTGTATTTGAAGCCGCCGCCTCTTTGGCTGCCTTTTACTCCAAATCCCAGGAGAATGATAAGGTGGAGATTGACTATATCCAAAGAAAAAATCTAAAAAAAGTCCCGGGTGCAGCACCCGGGTTTGTGATTTACCATACCAACTGGTCCATGGTGGCAGATCCCTCCCTTTGGAAGGAAAGCTGTACCCCGGTGGAATAAATCCCATGCCAAAGGTACCGGGTCACCATTCCACTCCTTCGTTTTCCACAATACGGTCCCGAAGCATCAGTGCATCCACTGCCGCTTTGGGATCCTTTTTTTCAAACAGCACCGCATTCACCTCCTCCACAATGGGCATGGAAATTTGATAGCGCTCCGCCAGGGCTTTGGCTGCTTTGGCAGAGTATACCCCCTCCACCACCATATGCACCTCCTCCATGGCCTCCTCCATGGATTTTCCCTGTCCCATAAGCATTCCGGCTTTTCGGTTGCGGCTGTGGAGGCTGGCACAGGGGACAATCAGATCCCCAATACCGGAAAGACCATAAAAGGTTTCTCCCCGGGCACCCATGGCCTTTCCCAGTCTGGTGATTTCCACAATGCCCCGGGTGATTAAAGCGGCCTTGGCATTGTCTCCATAGCCCAGACCATCGGAGATACCGGCAGCCAGAGCGATGACGTTTTTCAAGGAGCCACCCAGCTCAATTCCCTGCATATCCGCTGAAGTATACACCCGGAATACAGGGCTCATAAAGGCTGATTGAACCTTTTCCGCATTTTCCCTGGTGGCCGCCCCCACCACACAGGTAGTGGGAAGTCCCCGCACCACCTCCTCTGCATGGCTGGGGCCGGACAAAACACAAACCTGACATCCAGGAATTTCCTCAGAAATCTGATCCGTTAAAATCTCCAGGGTCGCTTCCTCAATTCCCTTGGCCACATTTACAAGAAGCTGCTCCGGCTGATAAAAGGCTGCCATGGCCCTTGCAGTGGAACGGGTATAAATGGAGGGAACGGAAAGCACCAAAATTTCACTGCCCTCCATAGCCCTTTGCAAGTCTGTGGTGCATAAAAGCTCCTCCGGGAAAACAACACCGGGAAGATTTCTATGGGTATGCTTTGTATTTAACTCTTCAATTTCTGCTGCAACAGCAGACCAAACCTTCACCCCATGTCCGTTTTCCCATAGAAGCTTTGCCAGGGCCATGCCCCAGGTTCCGGAACCGATAATGGATAGTTTCATTTTCCCTACCTGCCTTTCATGAACTCTTACTGCCCAGCTTGGATTCCGTGCCGCTAAGGAGCCGCTTAATATTGGCCCGATGCATGAAAATGGACAAACAGCCCATGAACAAAAGCAGCAGCCTAAACTCCAGCTGTTTCAGGATGGATAGATACCGTATGGAATAGGACAGGGAAAGATAGTAATTCCCCAAGACCATAAAGGCAATCATGACAGCCATGGATCCCAAAGAAACATAGCGGGTGACGATAACCACCAATAAAAAAACAACCAAACAGGCCAGGGCAATACGAAAATCCAAAGCCAGAATGATCCCGGCGGTGGAGGCAACCCCCTTGCCGCCTCGAAATCCTAAATAAAAGGGGAAATTATGTCCCAGCACCACCCCCAGCCCCATGTACAGCATATAGAGATAGCCCATTCCTCCAAAAAACAAAATCCGTACAAAAAGGCAGGGAAGAAAGGCCTTGAAAAAATCCCCGAAAAATACAATAGCCCCCGCCTTTTTTCCCAGCACCCGAAGGGTATTGGTGGCCCCGGAATTGCCGGAGCCAAACTGGCGGATATCCATATGCCTGGTCCGACCCAGCAAATATCCTGTTTGTATATTTCCCAACAGATAGCCGATTAACAGTATCACCAGTCTTGTTGTCATTTCTCCTCTCCGTTTCTTTCTCTAATTATAAACCGTAATGCAGTTCCCTTAAATCCAAAGGCTTCCCGTACCTGGTTTTCCAAATAGCGCAAATAGGAAAAATGCATCAGAGGCTTGTTGTTTACAAAGATAACAAAGGTGGGGGGCTTTACCCCTACCTGGGTGGCATAGAAAATCTTTAAACGCTTTCCCTTATCCGAGGGGGGCTGCTGCATCACCGTAGCCTCGGTAATGATTTCATTAAGCACCCCGGTTTGAATCCGCAGGGTCTGATTTTCCCGCACCACATCAATCATATCAAAGAGCTTTGGCAGCCTCTGCCCGGTAATGGCGGAAATAAATACAAACTGGGCATAGGGCATAAAGGACAGCACTCTTTTTATATTGTTTGTAAATTCATATATGGTTTTATCGTCCTTTTCTATCAAATCCCATTTGTTCACCGCCACTATGATCCCTTTTCCCCTGTCATGGGCAATCCCTGCAATCTTGGCATCCTGTTCTGTCACCCCCTGGGTGGCATCAATGACCAGCACCACCACATCCGCCCGCTCCACAGCGGTTACCGTGCGGATAATGGAATACCGCTCCAGATCCTCCTTGATTTTGCTTTTTCTTCTAAGACCTGCAGTATCAATAAACACATAGTCCTGTTTATGATGCACCACCACCGTATCCACCGCATCCCGGGTCGTTCCTGCAATATCCGATACAATTACTCTGTTTTGACCTGTAAGTCTGTTTATAATAGATGATTTACCTACATTCGGCTTTCCGACTATAGCAATTCTCGGTCTGTCATCATCCTCGTCATCTTCAGTGTTCACATTCTTAAAATGTGCCGCTACAGCCTCAAGCAAATCA
>CALISX010000220.1 GCA_938041725.1 uncultured Lachnoanaerobaculum sp. | reverse complement strand
GGGTATTGCTGTAAAAAGCGATATAGGCCGCCATGGCCATAACCAAACAGGGAGGGAGTTTTTTGAATGCTTTTGCATATTCCAAAAGGGAAGGAAGGTTCCTGGCCCGCCACTTGGCTGTAGAATTCAGGGAAATGCTTAAAAGCTGATGGTCCACAAAGGGATTGCTAAAGCGGTCCCTTACTGCTGCCGCAAAATCTTCGCAGTCCTCCTTATCCAGAGGAAGAATGGGAATAACCTCCCTTTGCAGCATCCGGTTCATAAATCCCAGCATCACCTCATCCTCCATACATTCCCGCACAATGTGAAAGCCTGCCAGGTAAGCCCCCAGCACCATTCCTGTATGGGCCCCGTTTAGAATCCGCACCTTTCTTTTTTTATAGGGTGCCACCTGGGGCACCACATGGACATTCACCCCGGCCCTTTGAAAGGGAAGCTTTTCCTCCAATTCCTTCGGCCCTTCAATATACCAAACTCCGAAAACCTCTCCCACCACCAATAAATCATCTTCATAGCCATTGGCCTCCTCCAGGGTTCTTCTCTTTGCCGGATCCTGGATCCGTCCCGGAACGATTCGATCCACCAAGGTAGAGCAAAACAGGTTCTCCTTTTCCAGCCAGGCTGCAAAGTCCTCCCCCAGTCCCCAGTCCTTTCCATGACGCAGTACGCATTTTTTTAATTCGATTCCATTATCCTCAATCAATTCGCAGGAAAGAATCACCAGTCCCTTTTTCCGGGCCATGAACCGCTCATACAAAAGCCTGGTAAGCTTTGCCGGAAAGCTGGCAGGAGGAGCATCTTCCGGTTTACAGAAAGGCTCATATACAATCCCCGCCTCGGTGGTATTGGAAATCACATACTCCAAATCCTCTCCCCTGGCGGCTTCCTTTACAGCCTCCCAGTTGTCATAGGGATTTAAGCAGGCTTCCACCAGGGAAATCACTCTTTTTCTATCAATTTTTTCTCCCTTTTCGCTGCCCCGAAGGTAAAGGGTATACAGTCCCTCCTGGGCATTGATTCTCTCTGTAAGCCCCTGGGCTATGGGCTGTATCAACAGGGCCTTTCCCTGCCAATGGGCCTTTTCATTGGCCACATCAAACCAGTAATCTGCAAAGGCCCGAAGGAAGTTCCCCTCTCCAAACTGTAGGATTTTCACCGGGGCTTTTTCCAATACATATCCCTGATAACCGCTTTCCTTTAATACCTGATAGTTTAATTTTTTCATTCCCTGCCTCCTCCAAACCTGCCCCCTGGGCAAACCTGACAGCCCTTCTATCCCCCCCATGCCAGGGCCCGGTGCGCCATACCCATAAGTCTGCGCATCGCTTCACTGCAGGACAGCTTGCCTGCCGCTGATAGTAAGCGCTTACATTCAAAAAGGTACCATCTCTTTTCTCTCCTGTCAACACAGGGAGGTATTTCCTTTTAACCTTGGCAGAATCCCACGATAATATCCATTTTTTATTGGAACATACCGATTGACATTTGGTTTTTCCTTGATTATCCTTTATGTAAACGCTTACAACCAGAGATGCCCTTACCGAGATGCTCGGTATAGGAAAGCACCTGCTTTGGGAATTGCCTTTGGTACATCCTGAATCTTTAGAAAGGAAGCCTTCAGATGAAAAAAATTATGGATCAGGACTTTATGCTCCGAAACGAGACGGGAGCCCGCCTGTATCACAGCTGCGCTGCCCACCTCCCCCTGGTGGACTATCACTGCCATCTTTCTCCCCGGGAGATCTATGAGAATCAACGTTTTGACAACATTGCCCAGATCTGGCTGGGAGGCCGGCAGGAAGACGGCACCTACTACGGGGACCATTACAAATGGAGATTGATGCGCTCCAACGGTGTCCCGGAGGAAAAGATTACCGGTGGGGCTGATCCCTATGTAAAGTTTCAGGAATTTGCCAAAGCCCTGGAAATGGCCATTGGCAATCCCATGTACCACTGGTGCCATCTGGAGCTTCACAAATATTTTGGCATTACAGAGGCCCTTACCCCGAAAAACTGCCGGGAAATCTATGACAAATGCAATGCCTTATTGCAAAATGACCCGGATATGTGCGTTCGGGGATTGATTAAAAAATCCAACGTGGCCTTCATCGGCACCACCGACGATCCCATTGACAGTCTGGAATGGCATGAAAAACTGGCGGCTGAACCAAATCTGAGCTTTCAGGTATGCCCCTCCTTCCGCCCGGACAAGGCCATTAACATTCATAAACCAGGCTTTGTCCAGTATATGGAAAAGCTGGCCCAAACAGCTGGCAAAACGGAATTTCAAAATCTCCAGGAGGTGCTGGATGCCCTTACCCGCAGAGTTGCATTTTTCAAGGACCATGGCTGCAGAGCCAGTGACCACGGCCTGGACTATGTGATGTACCGTCCGGCCAGCTTGGAGGAGGCCGATGCTGCCTTTAAAAAGGCCATAAAAGGAGACCCCCTCACTTTGATGGAGCAGGAAATCTATCAAACCGCCCTTCTTTTGCACCTGGCCAGAACCTATCATAAACACAATATTGTGATGGAAATCCACTATTCCTGCCGCAGGGATAACAATGAAAGAATGTTTGCTTTGGAGGGACCGGATACAGGCTTTGACATGATTGCCCAAAACAACTGTATTGCACAGCTGGCCCAGCTTATGAGCCGGCTGGAGGGCGAAAACGCCCTGCCTAAGATGATTTTGTTCTCCCTGGACAGCACCGACTTTGACCGCATCGGCACTTTAATGGGATGCTTCCAGTCGGAGGAGATACCTGGAAAGATCCAAATGGGAGCCGCCTGGTGGTTCCTTGATACAAAAGACGGTATGGAACAGCAGATGCGCTCTCTGGCCCGGCTTGGACTTTTAGGGAATTTTGTGGGGATGCTCACAGATTCCCGCTCCTTTCTTTCCTATACCCGCCACGATT
>CALISX010000219.1 GCA_938041725.1 uncultured Lachnoanaerobaculum sp. | reverse complement strand
TTCGGGAGCTTCCTTCGAAGCATCACCATGACAGATGAGAAGAACCCGGCCCCCACAAGGGAGCCCACAAAATTGATTCCAAGAAAACTTAGCAGAGCCTGTACCAGGCTGACACAGACTGCCCCATGCCAGATCCTTAGCTTTCCCCCTTCATATCTTACTGCAATAAAGCTGCTGTGAAGGACCACAAAGGCAAAAGCAATCAAAGTGATGGGTAACACTGCCTCCCACTCTGATACAGAATACAAAGCGCCGGCATACAGTAAACCCAGAACAACAAAGGAAGATATCTTGTAAAAGCTTCTTGTTCTTGATTCTAAAACCGGAAGGCATGCCAGGACAGCAAAAAAAACATTTCCAATCATAAGCCCCACCAGCACGTCCTCTGCAGCCTGCAGCGGCAGCCATCGGAAAATCCCTCCCAGAAATAAAAGAGAGGATAAAAGCAAGGCTGCATCCCTTTCCAGTCTGGAAAGGTTTTTCTCCCTTTCCCCAGTCAAAAGAAGCAAAAGGGCTGCAATGATACTGGTGCCAGCCTCCAAAGCCCCTGTTCCAGGTATCCAAAATGCCAAAACCCCGGCCAGCAATACATTTTCATCTCCAAAGTATTTTATAAAATTTCTAATATCCCAAATGGGAGGATTTTCCCAGCGTTTTCCCCAGGTAAGTTCCAGAGCCTTCCATAAACACATGAATCCCACAAAGGCCGCAATACTCCAGGAGGCCTTCTCCAATGCAATATACAGCATACTTTGTACAAGAATGCCCTTGACCAGGGAAATGTTCTGCTTCCAAAAACGATGCTGGGCATAATGCACATAAAGCAGCAAAACAAAAAAAGACAAAAGCACCGGCCCCTGATCCCTGGCAGTCAGCCCATAAAACAAAGCTATACAGTAGAGCAGGATTCCTACAGCGCTGGTGCTGTAGGAATACACCCGGCGAAATTCCCTGGAGCGTCCCGGAATTATGTCCATACCCCAGTAGAACAAAAGCACAGCCAAATAGGCCCACAGTACTTCCCGAAGGGCATAGAGATAGATATTTTCAAAGTACAAAAGCACTACCACAGGCAGATACAGACTGGTACACAGGGCAAATACTGTTTTTACTGTCCCATTCATCCTATGTTTCCAATCCCTGCTTTCCGCCCACCAAAAAGCCAAAAGCCAAATCAGAAAAACAAGGACAAAATAGGACAGGGATTTTTGAACGATCAGCATTCCCCCTACCATGGCGTATAGAATATTCCAGGGGGAATAGTCTCTCAGAAAAGCATGTGCTTTCCCGATCCATCCGGAATCCCCTTCTTTTTCCCCTTTCCCTGAAATCTGTGTAAAAAGGGCAGCAAAACCGCAAAGCAGGGTATATCCCCACACCCCATACTGATAGATATGGGTAAAGGTAACCACAGTGGCAAACACAGCTCCCCCGCAAAAAAGCCCAAAGCTCTTGCTTTGAAAATGCCTGTGTAAGTAAAAGGTATGAACCAGCACCAAAAGCATCCCCAATCCCCTGAACCAAAAGCGGTAAGGAAGGGGCTGCCCTGAAACAAACATGAGTTCCGAGAAATTTCCTCTTCCAAAAAGCCTGGGGTCCAGGTACACACATACCAAAGCCAAAACAATCAAAAAGACAATGCCAGACCAGGTATAGATCTGCTGTATCTTTTTGGGGAAATTTTTTCCAAAGGCCGGAAACACGCCAGCCACCTCTAGCAAAAGAAAAGATGCCAGCATAAAATCCAGATGTACCAGATGCAAGGGCATACGAAAAGCCCCTAAAACCAACAGCCCCAGGGACAGGCCTCCGTAAAGATTTTCCCACAGGGGAGGAAGACTCTTTTCTTTTTGTAAAAGAAATATAAAAACAAAAAACAAAAACAAACAGGCAGCAAAGGAAATCCAGTCCACCCTTAAAAGAAAGATCCCCATGGCAGCAGCCAAAAGCATGTTCATGCGCACATAGGAAGTGGCCACCTGCTGCACAGTGGAGAAAATGGCAGGAAGCTTCCTTTCACGAAAGCCCCACAAAAGCTCTCCCACCGCCAGCACCCCGGCAAAAACAGCAAAAGAGGCAGTAAGGTTTTTTCCCTCGTTGAAAAAGGCATAGGTTAAGAGAAAATAACAAATACTGACGCCAAAAAGGCAAAGGAAGGCATACCATTTTCCTTTAAAAAGATGCAGCCCGTAAATAAAGGCGATTTCTGACAAAAGGGTGGCAAAAAAATATACATAGTACCGCCCCTCCCCGGGAATACTAAAGTATTCTCCAAAAAGCCGGAAATACCCTGCTGCAATCACAGAAACAAAAAGATAAATGGCCCCCAGCCCATAGAAGGTTTTGGCTGTCAGATATATTTTAAGCCGGTTTTGGGCAATATAGCTGGAGAAAAACAATATAATGGCAAACAGTACCAAACAGCCGATTTTCATAAAACCGGGTATCAGACGCCAGGTGGTGGTGGCAAAAACCAGTCCTGAAAGCATGACAAAAAAAGCCCCCAGACAAAGGGTAATCACCGGTCCATATCTGGTACCCCACTTCCCGGCCAGGTGACTTTGTTCCTTTTTCTCCTTTTTTCCCTCTTTTTCTTTTGTTGGTGAAGAAGACGTGAAAAGCGGGCCAAAGGGAAGTGCCTCCTCCTTTGTCTGCGTCCGGGAAAGG
>CALISX010000218.1 GCA_938041725.1 uncultured Lachnoanaerobaculum sp. | reverse complement strand
GCTTTGGAGGATTTGTACCGGCCCTACCGCCCCAAAAGGAAAACCAGGGCCTCTGCAGCCATGGAAAAGGGGCTGGAGCCCTTGGCCCGGGACATTTTTCAGGAAAGCCTTAACCAGGATCCCCTGGAGGAGGCCCAAAAATACCTGTCTTCCCAGGAAGGGAAGGAAGTGGCCACACCCCAGGAGGCTTTGGAGGGGGCAAAGGACATTGTGGCGGAGTGGATTTCCGACGATGCCTCCTTTCGAAGCAGCATCCGCAGCAAGATTCTGGAGCAGGGAATATTAACTGTCAAGGCCAGGGAAAAGGACGCTGCCTCGGTATATGAAAACTACTATGATTTTGCCGCCAGTGTGAAAAAGGCGGCAGGATACCAGATTCTGGCCATAAACCGGGGAGAGAGCGAAAAGATTCTCACAGTGGGAATTGATGCGCCCCAGGAGGAGATTTATCTGTATCTGAAAAAGCGGGTGATTCGAAAAAACAATCCCCATACCCGGGGGGTTTTGGAGGAGGCCCTTTTGGACAGCTATAAAAGGCTGATGGGGCCGGCACTGGAACGGGAGATCCGTTCCTTTTTGACAGAGAAGGCCCAGGAGGAAGCCATCCGGGTATTTGGGAAAAATCTATATCAGCTTTTAATGCAGCCCCCCATCCCTGGACGGGTGGTGCTGGGATGGGATCCGGGCTTTCGTACCGGCTGCAAGCTGGCGGTGGTGGATGAAACAGGAAAGCTTTTGGACACCGCCGTGGTCTTTCCCACGGCGCCTCAGAATAAGGTGGAGGAAACCAAGAAAAAGGTTAAGAAATGGATCCAAACCTATGGCATTTCTTTGATTTCTTTGGGAAACGGCACGGCATCCAGGGAATCGGAGGGGGTAATTGCCCAGATTATCAAGGAAACGGATGCACCGGTGGAGTATATGATTGTCAGCGAGGCCGGAGCCAGCGTGTACTCCGCCAGCGAGGCCGCAGGAGAGGAAATGCCGGAATATGATGTGGGACAAAGGTCCTCCGCCTCCATTGCCAGACGCCTCCAGGATCCTTTGGCAGAGCTGGTAAAGATTGATCCCCGTTCCATCGGGGTGGGGCAGTATCAGCATGATATGAACCAAAAAAGACTTTCTGAAGCTCTGGAGAATGTGGTGGAGGATTGTGTAAACCGGGTGGGAGTGGATTTAAACACAGCATCGGCGGCCCTTCTTTCCCATATTTCCGGGATTTCCAAGACCTTGGCCAAAAACATTGTGGCTTATCGGGAGCAAACAGGCTCCTTTGCTTCCAGAAAGGAGTTGAAAAAGGTGCCAAAGCTGGGGCCTAAAGCCTTTGAGCAGTGCGGAGGGTTTTTGCGCATCACCGGAGGCAGCGAGCCCTTGGATGCCACCAGTGTGCATCCGGAAAGCTATGCTGCTACGGAACAGCTTTTAAACAAGCTGAAGGTGGAGAAAAAACAGCTGGCTTTGGGAGGGATTCCCGGACTTTCCAAGGGGATTTCCGATTACGGGGCTTTGGCAGCAGAGCTTAATATGGGAGAGATTACCCTGCGGGATATTGTAAAGGAGCTGGAAAAGCCGGGAAGGGATCCCAGGGAAACCCTGGAAAAGCCCCTGCTTCGCAGGGATGTGCTGGAGATAGAAGATTTAAAAGAGGGCATGGAGCTGAAGGGTACTGTACGCAATGTGATAGATTTTGGCGCCTTTGTGGATATCGGGGTGCATCAGGACGGTCTGGTGCATATTTCCAAAATGAAAAAAGGATTTGTGCGCCATCCCCTGGAGGTAGTATCTGTGGGGGATATTGTGGACGTAAAGGTGATCAGTGTGGATCCGGTGAAGAAAAGGATTGCACTTAGTATGATATGAAAGGCCGAAAGACCATGAATCAAAAGGTCCATATAAAACTGACGGCAGGGGATATTTGGCTGTTTTCCATGGTACATTGCAACCGGGGATTTTTGGGGATTTTCAATCTTCTTTTTACAGGGGGAATGTATTTTTTTCTGATTACCCGTTTTGCCCAGCTGGATACGGCGGGAAAACTGGTGATTTTTCTTCTCGCCAATATGTTTTTGGTGGTGCAGCCGCTGCAGCTGTATTTAAAATCTGC
>CALISX010000217.1 GCA_938041725.1 uncultured Lachnoanaerobaculum sp. | reverse complement strand
TGGCTAAGGTAAAGGACATGAAGGAGCCGGTGCTCTTATCCGGCACCGACGGTGTGGGCACCAAGCTGAAACTGGCATTTTTGCTGGACCGCCATGATACCGTGGGGATTGACTGTGTGGCCATGTGTGTCAATGATGTGGCCTGTGCCGGTGGGGAACCCTTGTTTTTCTTAGACTATATTGCCTGCGGCAAAAATGATCCGGAAAAAATTGCAGCCATCGTGGAGGGCATTGCCCGGGGCTGTATCCAATGCGGCGCTGCTTTGATTGGGGGAGAAACGGCGGAAATGCCGGGATTTTACCCTCAGGAGGAGTATGACCTGGCAGGCTTTTGCGTAGGGGTGGCAGAGCGGCAGGAGATTATTACAGGAGAGGATTTACAAAAGGGGGATGTACTTCTGGGCATGGCTTCCAGCGGGGTGCATTCCAATGGCTTTTCCCTGGTGCGAAGGGTATTTGATATGGATCTGGAGTCTTTGCGTACCCATTATGATGTTTTGGGGAAGACTTTGGGGGATACCCTCCTGGAGCCTACCAAAATCTATGTAAAGGCGCTGCAGGAGATTAAAACCCAGGGTGTAAAAATCAAGGCCTGCTCCCACATTACAGGAGGGGGATTTTATGAAAATATTCCCAGAATGTTAAAGGAGGGGGTAAGGGCCTTTGTAAAGAAGGATTCCTATCCTGTGCCTCCCATTTTTTCTTTGATGCAGGAAAAGGGAAGCATAACAGAGGAGATGATGTACAGTACCTTTAACATGGGGCTTGGGATGGTTCTGGCGGTATCAGAAAATGATGTACAAAAAACCTTGACAGCTATTGAAGCTGCAGGGGAAAAAGGATATATTGTAGGTAGTATTAAAAGCGGTACCAAGGGCGTGGAATTATGTTAAAATTGGTGGTACTGATTTCTGGAGGGGGCACCAATCTCCAGGCGATTATGGACGCAATATCCCAGGGAAGCCTGAAAAATACAGAAATTATCAGCGTTATATCCAATAATGCCCGTGCCCATGGGCTGGAGCGGGCGAAAATGGCGGGAATTCCCACGGAATGTATTTCCCCAAGGGATTTTGGAAGCCGGGAGGCCTTTTATCAGGTTTTATTGGAGAGATTACAGGGACTGCATCCGGATTTGATTGTTTTGGCAGGATTTTTGGTGAATATTCCTGCCAGTATTGTGAGGGCCTTTCCCCGGCGGATGATCAATATCCATCCTTCCCTGATTCCCAGTTTTTGCGGTCCGGGGTATTATGGACTGAGGGTTCATGAGGCGGCCCTGAACCGAGGGGTAAAGATCACCGGAGCCACAGTGCATTTTGTGGAGGAGGGCATTGACACGGGAGAGATTTTGCTGCAAAAGGCAGTGCAGGTGGAGCCTGGGGATACCCCGGAGCGCCTGCAGAGAAGGGTTATGGAGGAGGCGGAATGGATCATTTTGCCAAAGGCCATTGAAATGATTGGAAATGGAGAGATCATATGAAGATTTTAGTGGTGGGAGGCGGCGGAAGAGAGCATGCCATATGCAGTAAGCTGGCCAAAAGTCCAAAGCATCCGGAGATTTTTTGCGCCCCGGGGAACGGAGGCATTCAAGAGGCAGCCCATTGCATCCCCATTTCCGTGACGGACTTTCCAGCTTTGGCGGATTTTGCCAAAAAAGAGGGAATTGATTTAACGGTCATCGGCATGGATGAGCCCCTGGCCTTGGGAATTGTGGATTACTTTGAGGAACGGGGACTGGCCTGCTTTGGTCCCAGGAAAAATGCAGCGGTGATTGAGGGTTCCAAGGCCTTTGCCAAGGATCTTATGAAAAAGTATCATATTCCCACTGCTGCCTATGAAACCTTTTCGGATGCGGATCAGGCCCTGGCCTTTCTGGAGGGAGCAAGATTTCCTTTGGTGGTGAAGGCAGACGGCCTGGCTTTGGGAAAGGGTGTGCTGATTTGCCAAAGCCTGCAGGAGGCAAAGGAGGCCATTGAGCAGATCATGGTGAAGGAAAGCTTTGGGACTGCAGGAAGCAAAGTGGTGATTGAGGAATTTTTACAGGGCAGGGAAGTGAGTGTTCTGGCCTTTGTGGACGGAAAAACCGTCCGCATCATGTCCTCCGCCCAGGATCATAAAAGGGCAGGGGACGGGGATACGGGTCTGAACACCGGAGGCATGGGGGCCTTCAGCCCCAGTCCCTTTTATACAGAAGAGGTGGATGCCTATTGTAAAGAGCATATTTATCAAAGAACAGTGGATGCCATGGAGGCAGAAGGAAGGCCCTTCCAGGGAGTATTGTTCTTTGGACTGATGCTTACAGAGAATGGGGTGAAGGTGCTGGAGTATAACGCCAGATTTGGAGATCCGGAAACCCAGGTGGTGCTGCCACGGCTGAAAAACGATTTGGTGGATGTATTGTCAGCCTGCAGAGAGGGGACTTTGGATCAGATTCATTTGGAATTTGAAGACTTGGCCGGGGTTTGCGTGGTGCTGGCCTCGGGAGGGTATCCCCAGGCCTATCAAAAGGGATATCCCATTCGGGGGCTGGAGTATTTTAAAGACCGGACAGACATTTTCTGCTATCATGCGGGTACAGTGAGAAAGGGTGAGGATATCCTAACTGCCGGGGGCAGGGTTTTGGGCATTGTGGCCCTGGATCAGGATTTGAAGCAGGCCCGGAAAAAGGCCTACGAGGCAGCGGGGCATGTGGATTTTCAGGATCTGTATAAAAGAAACGATATTGGAAAAGCCATTGATGAAGCAAAGAATTAAAGGAGAGTAAACGTGGCAAAGATTATTGGAGAAGGGATTACATTTGATGATGTGCTTTTGCAGCCTGCCTTTTCGGAGGTGATGGGCAGCCAGATTGATATTTCCACCTATCTTACCAGGGACATTCGCTTAAATATCCCTCTGATGAGTGCAGGGATGGATACAGTGACAGAGCATCGCATGGCCATTGCCATGGCAAGGCAGGGGGGCATCGGTATCATTCATAAAAATATGCCCATTGCGGAGCAGGCTTTGGAGGTGGACAAGGTAAAGCGTTCAGAAAATGGCGTTATTACAGATCCCTTTTATCTTTCTCCTGATAATACTTTGGCGGATGCCAATGAGTTAATGGCTAAGTACCGGATTTCCGGAGTGCCCATTACCCAGGGAAAGAAGCTGGTGGGAATCATTACCAACCGGGATTTAAAATTCGAAGAGGATTTTTCCAGGAAAATTTCCGAGTGTATGACCAAGGATCATCTGGTTACTGCTTTGGAGGGAACCACTTTGGAGGAGGCCAAAAAGATTCTGGCAAAGGCCAGGGTGGAAAAGCTGCCCATTGTGGATAAGAATGGGGATTTAAAGGGGCTGATTACCATCAAGGATATTGAAAAACAGATTAAATATCCCAATTCCGCCAAGGATGCCCAGGGACGGCTGCTTTGTGGGGCAGCCCTGGGGATTACCCCCAATGTGCTGGAACGGTGCGAAGCCCTGGTGGAGGCCAAGGTGGATGTGGTGGTTTTGGATTCCGCCCATGGTCATTCCAGGAATGTGATGGACTGCATCCGCATGATCAAAGAAAAATTTCCCGATCTCCCTGTGATTGCAGGAAATGTGGCCACAGGAGAAGCCACCAGAGCCTTGATTGAGGCGGGAGCGGACTGTGTGAAGGTGGGCATTGGCCCCGGTTCCATCTGTACCACCCGGGTGGTGGCCGGCATTGGTGTCCCCCAGATCTCCGCTATTATGGACTGTTACGCAGTGGCAAAATCCTATGGAATTCCCATTATTGCTGACGGAGGCATTAAATATTCCGGAGACATTACCAAGGCCCTGGCAGCGGGAGGCAATGTATGTATGATGGGCTCTCTGTTTGCAGGCTGTGATGAGTCTCCCGGGGATTTTGAACTGTATCAGGGAAGAAAGTATAAGGTATACCGAGGCATGGGCTCCATAGCCGCCATGGAATCCGGCAGTAAGGACAGATATTTCCAGTCCGGGGCCAAGAAGCTGGTGCCGGAGGGAGTAGAGGGCAGAGTGGCCTATAAGGGCATGGTGGAGGATACGGTGTTCCAGCTTTTGGGGGGACTGCGCTCCGGCATGGGCTACTGCGGCGCCAAGGATATTCAAACCCTGCAGGAAACCTCCCAGTTTGTAAAAATTACGTCTGCTGCCCTGAAGGAAAGCCATCCCCATGATATTCATATCACCAAGGAGGCTCCCAACTACTCATCTGAGGACAGCTAAGCGGGGCAGGGAGAGATACAGGAATGAAAAAAAGAATTTTAGCCTTTGGAGACTCCAATACCTGGGGGTATGATGTTTTGCACCCGGAGTCTCCCAGGTTTTCCGAAGAGATCCGCTGGCCCATGGTGATGGCCAGGCATCTGGGGGAGGGATTTGCAGTATTTGAGGAGGGGCTGAACGGGAGAACCACTGTGTTTGAAGATCCTTTAAATGAGGGGATGTCCGGGATATCCTATTTGGCCCCCTGTTTAAAGAGTCATTATCCTTTGGATCTTGTGATTGTTATGCTGGGCACCAATGACTGCAAGGAGCGCTTTAGTGCCACAGCCGCCAACATTGCCCTGGGACTGGATATGCTGCTTACCAAGGCCGAAAGGCTGGATACGGTATGGCGGGATAAACCCCGGTTTTTGGTCTTTGCCCCGGGACCTATTTTAAAGGAATGCGAAGCTTCCCCTGCAGGGCATGATATGGGGATTTGCAGCCATAAGTCCTACGGACTGGCCCAGGAATTTTTGCCCATTGCAAAGAAGCATGGGGCAGTGTTTTTTGACTTAAAGGGTTTTGTGGAAATGAACCAGGTGGACTATATGCATTTGACCGCCTCCAGCCATAGAAAGCTGGGAGAAAAGGCAGCCCGGCTGGTGGAGGAGCTTTTTGAGATGGACGAACTGCACTAAACAGTGTGGAGCGTTCTGTTAACAGTAATACCCTGGTAGAGTAAGAGGGATAAAAGAAGGGAGAAAACCTATGAACGCAACTTTGGTGGTGATGGCAGCTGGAATTGGTTCCAGATTTGGAGAGGGGATTAAGCAGCTGACTCCGGTGGGACCCAGCGGAGAAATCATCATGGACTATTCTATTTATGATGCCATGGAGGCAGGATTTAATAAGGTCGTATTTATTATTCGAAAGGATCTTGAAAAGGACTTTAAGGAGATTATTGGCAATCGAATTTCAAAAATTGTTGAGGTCGAGTATGCCTATCAGGAACTTGATGACATCCCAGAAAAGTTTAAGGGGAAATGGGATAGAAAGAAGCCTTGGGGAACAGGTCAGGCCATTCTTGCAGCAAAAAATGTCATTCATGAGCCATTTGTCGTTATCAACGCAGACGACTACTATGGCAAGGAGTGCTTTGTAAAGTTACATGATTATCTAGTTAATCGAATGGATGTCAATGAAAATCCAATGGATCTTTGTATGGCAGGTTTTAAGTTGGCGAATACACTCAGTGACAATGGCGGTGTGACTAGGGGGGTTTGCCACATCAAGGACAATAAGCTCTCTGAAGTGACGGAGACCTATGAAATTCAAATGGTGGATGGAAAGTTGAGTGCAAAAGATGATGATGGTAAGGATGTTGAGGTAGAACTTGACAGTGCTGTTTCGATGAATATGTGGGGCTTACATCCAAAGTTTATTGAGGTACTCGACAAAGGATTCGAGGTCTTTCTTGAGAAGTTGCCAGAAAGTGATATCAAAAAAG
>CALISX010000216.1 GCA_938041725.1 uncultured Lachnoanaerobaculum sp. | reverse complement strand
ACCTCCTTTGTCATTTGAAAAAAGCTTGCCTCTCCCGGATCTATATGGGGATAGTACCATTTGGGATCAGAGGCTTGGTATCCCCCTGCGCCCCCTCTTTTATGCCAGTATTGAACCAGCTTTTGGTCAATTTTTTGATCCTGGGGAAAATCCAGCATCAGGTCGGAATCATATTCCTCATAACGTAAAAATGCCTCCCGCAGCCTGTTTTCCCCCTCCGGCGCTCCAGGCTTTTCCACATTGTCCCAGGTGAGAAAAATATTGGAGCGGAATACCGCCTCCACATCCTGAAAGCTTTGAAAACAAAAGGGACAGACAATGCTGTTTTTGGTATGATCTTCCATATGCTCCCCCTATGAAACCGCCAGATATAAAGAGGCATATTCCGGGGCGGTGACCACCCGGACCCTTTGCCCCTCATGGACAATGGGAATTTCAGTCCCCAGGGCGGATTTTGGAATGGGGATTCCCGGGGCCTCCCCCACCTGGTACTCCAAGGCCCCGTCTGTATACCTGGCATTGGGATCCATGGTCACAGTCAAAGCCCCTGCCTTTTCCTTACTGCCTTTGATGATCCAGGTATAGGAAAAGCAGGCGGGAAAAAAGGCCATCTGTTCCCCCTTTTTAGGAATATAGAGGGCATACTCCCCGGCAGGAGAAGCGGTCAGGGTCCAAACCTGCACCCGCTCCGGGGGCTGGAGGGTAAAATCATAGAACTTATCGGAAACGTGGAATTTCTGCCTACTGACCCCCTGGAGCCGCACCTCTCCCTTTCCGGGAGGATGGATTTTTAATAAGGCTCCTAAAAAAAGCTTTTCCAGATCCTCTTCTTTTAGATTCAGATCCCCCCGCTCCACCTCCTCCCCCTGGGAAAAGCAAAGCACATAGGCGTTTCCCTCTGCATTGTCAAAGCTGATACAGGGTCTGGATCCATCCATAGCTGCCCGGAGATTTTTGATACTCAAAGGCTCCGTTTTTAATTCTAAAACAGGCATACTACCTCCTACCACATAATATCCGCCGGATCAATGGCAAAATAGGAAATCCGTTCAATCCGGTCAGAACGGGGAGAAACAAAGAATTCTCCTCCCAGTTTTTGAAGCTTTCCCATCAGCTCCTCGGAACCGTCTCTGTCCCGGCTCACCATGGTGATTTCCATCCGTTCCGGATCCGTTACCCCCCCGAAAAGGCGGATCCTGGCACAGGAAGAAAGCTTCTTTTCAAAAAGGTCCTCCAGGGCATCCCCCACCAAAGCCGGATCCGACATCTGCAGCTTCAAATCCTCCTGGAAAGAGGCGCCATATGCTTCATCAGACTGGATCAGGGCATCAAAGGCCTTTTCCAGCTGCAGCATCAGGGTATCCAAATCACAGGGACGGAAATTTCCCTGTAAAATCCTGGGATTTTTTTTCAAAATCTCTGTACATTTGG
>CALISX010000215.1 GCA_938041725.1 uncultured Lachnoanaerobaculum sp. | reverse complement strand
CTGCGCCGCATCCAAAGCAGTGGAAAATCTGCTTTCCCGGAGAAACGGAAAAGGAGGGGCTTCTTTCACTATGAAAGGGGCAAAGCCCCATATAATACCCTCCTCTTTTTTGAATTTTTACATAGGTGGAAACCACCTCCACAATATCATTTTCCCTTCGAACCTGATCAATTATACTGGTATCGTACAGCAATACAGCTCTCCTTAATACACATTCCAGGATTTGGGAACAAACAGCTCCTTGAATTTTTCAATGGCAAAAATGTCTGTCATACCCGCGATATAGTCGCATATTACCCGCTCCCGTTCCTGACCCAGTTCCTGGATAAAATAGATATATTCCTCCGGCAGACTGTCCAAATGGGCTTCATAATGGGCGTACAGATGGGCCAGCATGGCCTTGACCTTCCCCTCCTGGGACTTGGGTATCTCATTTCTGTACACATGCTTAAACATCCACTGGCGCAGCCCCATCATGGCCTGATACATGGAGGAAGACATGGTAATGGTATTTTTCCCAAGGCTCTCTCTTATCACATCAGATACCAAGGTATCCAGCCTTTCCCTGACACTGGTGCCCAGTATATCCGTAAATTCCCGGGGAATATCTTCTTCTGCAAAAATCCTGGCTCGGATGGAATCATCAATATCATGGTTAATATAGGCAATCTTATCGGAAAGCCGCACCACATGCCCTTCCAGGGTGGAGGGATGACCTGACGTGCGGTGATGCAGAATTCCGTCCCGCACCTCCTTGGTCAGGTTCAGTCCCTGTCCTTTTTTTTCTAAAAACTCCACAATACGCACACTCTGTTTATAGTGGGCAAAACCCAGAGGGCAGATCTTATTTAAAATATTCTCTCCGGCATGACCAAAGGGGGTATGACCCAAATCATGCCCCAAGGCAATGGCCTCTGTAAGATCCTCATTGAGCCGCAAAGACTTGGCAATGGTTCTGGCGATCTGAGACACCTCCAAGGTGTGGGTAAGTCTGGTGCGGTAATGATCTCCCTCTGGAGCCAAAAACACCTGGGTTTTATGTTTTAGCCTGCGGAAGGCTTTGGAATGAAGAATCCGATCCCGATCCCTTTGAAAAACGGTACGGATATCACATGGTTCTTCCTCTCTGTCCCTTCCCAGGGAATGTCTGCTAAGCGTAGCATAGGCAGAAAGGGTCTGGGCCTCCCTTTCCTCCACATCTTCCCGAATGTTCATTGGCACCCCCTTCCCAAAAGGCCCCCTTACTATACCTCATTATACCTCATCTATTCTATCTTACCACAAAAAGAAAAACTCTGGAATATTATTCCAGAGTTTTAAAGAAAAAGCCGAAGGTAACTTTTTGCTGCCGCAGACCGGAATCGAACCGGTACGGGTATTACTACCCACGGGATTTTAAGTCCCGGGCGTCTGCCTGTTCCGCCACTGCGG
>CALISX010000214.1 GCA_938041725.1 uncultured Lachnoanaerobaculum sp. | reverse complement strand
GACTGATTCCAACGAGTTATAAAATCATTATATGCCTGCTGATTTATATGAGGAATAATAGCTTCCGAAGGAATATTCTCAAAGGAAAATTGTTCTTCAGTCTGCTAAGGATGCCAAAGAGTTTGTTTCAATAGCTACAAGTTGCGATTTTGATATTGACTTATATGATAACAGCATTGTTTTGGACGCAAAATCACTGATCGGAGTATTGAGTCTGGATCTTAGACATTCCTTAACTGTAAAGTATGACGGTATGAATGAGGAGTTGGAAGCGTTTTTAACAGAGCATGATGCAGCCTGTGCAAAGGTGGCATAGTATAAGAGAATCTAGTGGCCCCTTTGGGAGATATCCGGCCAGAGGGGCTGTATGCAAGAAAAAGCAGGTCTAAGACCTGCTTTTTCTTGCATACAGGGAAAGATCCGCAGACCGGTATGTTCTGCGGAACCAGGCTCCGCCAGGCGTGGAGGGCTGCAAAAAACAGTTTGAAAGAGAGGATTTATGCGAATCGGTCATGGGTATGATGTACATAGATTGGGAAAGAATCGAAGGTTAATCATAGGGGGGGTGGAGATCCCCTTCCCCCTGGGGCTGGAGGGACATTCTGATGCAGATGTGCTTTTGCATGCGGTAATGGACGCCTTATTGGGGGCTGCGGCTTTGGGGGATATCGGCAGGCATTTTCCAGATACAGAAGGGGCTTATAAGGATGCAGACAGCATGGTTCTTTTGGAAAAAGTTTCTGCCCTCCTTGACGAAAAGGGGCTTATCATAGAAAATATAGACGGAACAATCCTGGCGCAAAAGCCCAAAATGGCCCCCTATATAGAAAACATGCGGGCAAATATTGCCCGGGTTTTGGGGATAGAGCTTTCCCAGGTAAATATCAAGGCCACCACAGAGGAGGGAATGGGATTTACCGGAAGGGGAGAGGGGATTGCCGCTCATTGCGTCTGTCTTTTAAGCAGTGTGGCGGATGCCTTTTCCCGGGACGTAATGGCGGGCGGCTGCGGCGGCTGCCAGGGCTGTCAGCAAAATTGAGGTGACCATGAAGATTTTTAATACATTAACCAGAAGAAAAGAAGAATTTGTTCCTATCGAAGAGGGGAAGGTGCGGATGTATGTCTGCGGCCCCACGGTTTACAATCTGATTCATATCGGCAATGCCAGGCCGATGATTTTTTTTGATACCGTTCGCCGGTATTTTGAGTTCCGGGGCTATGAAATGAACTATGTATCCAATTTTACTGATGTGGATGACAAAATCATTGCCAGAGCCCGGGAGGAGGGGGTGGAGGCTTCTGTGATTTCCACCCGTTACATTGCAGAATGTAAAAAGGATATGGAGGCCTTGAATATCCGCCCTGCCACCAGGCATCCTTTGGCCACAGAGGAAATTGAAGGAATGCGGGAGATGATTTCAGAATTGATTGCCAGGGGTCATGCCTACCGGGTATCTGACGGCACGGTGTATTTTCGGGTGGGGAGTTTTGCAGAGTATGGGAAGCTTTCCCATAAAAACCGGGAGGAGCTGCAGTC
>CALISX010000213.1 GCA_938041725.1 uncultured Lachnoanaerobaculum sp. | reverse complement strand
GGAGCTAAGCGATGAAAATATTGCCCAGTATGGCTCCATCACCGCCATTGATGTACACTCAGATGCCTATTATGATGATGCCAGATCCACTGCCACAGAGCCCTTGTTTTTAAAGGATGAAACCATTGATACTCTGTCCAAGCTGGAGCATGTACGGGCGGTGGCTCCTATGCTGACCATATCCGTGATTTTAAAGCAGGGGATCTATATACAAAATACCTCTCTCATTGGAGCAGGAAGGGCCTATCTGGAGGAAATCAAGCTGGGACAGGGAGCGCTTCCGGACAACCAAAAGGAGGTGGAGCTGATTTTTGGCAATCGGGTGATTTTAAACTTTGAAAACGCTAAAACAAAAACATCTTACTATGACAACCAGGAGATGCCAAAGATTGATTATATGAATAAACCTGTTTTTACCATCTTTGACACCAATGCCTATTACCAGTCCCAAAACCCCAGCTCCTCCGGTGGGAAAGGGGGAACAGGGGGGGGATCGGAGGGAGGGCCTGGCCAAAGCCAGCCTCCCCCTGTGAAGGCTCCCAAAAAATATCCCTTAAAAACCGCTGCCGTAGAGGCGGGGGATCCCCTCTCTGAGGAAGCCTCCTCCTATACCCCCTATGGAAATGGTGTATACTGCGATGTGGATGCCCTAAAGGCCACCTTGAAACGGATTTTTAAAAATAAACCCATTCCCGGCCAGCCCACCACCAAAAAGGGAAAGCCCTATAAATACATTATCTATTCCAGTGCAGTGGTGTATGTGGATGATATGAAGTATGTATCCCAGGTGCAGAAACTGATTAATGAAATGGGATTTCAAACCAGCTCTAAAATGGAGTGGATTAAACAGAACCAGGCCTCTGCCAATATTACCCAGATGGTTCTGGGAGGGATCGGGGCCGTTTCCCTTTTTGTAGCTGCCATTGGTATTGCCAATACCATGATGATGAGTATCTATGAACGAACCAAGGAAATCGGTATTATGAAGGTTTTGGGCTGCGATATGAATAAGATTCGGGATATGTTTTTAATCGAATCCGGCTCCATCGGCTTTATTGGAGGATTGACAGGAATCACCTTAAGCTTTATTATCTCCCTGATTATCAATTCCCTCAGTGCAGCTGTCGCCATGACGGGGATTGAGGGAGATCTTTCCAGGATCCCTTTGTGGCTGGTATTAAGCGCCATAGTATTTGCAGTTTTTGTAGGTATGCTGGCGGGATTTTTTCCGGCCATCCGGGCCATGCGGCTCAGTCCCTTGTCGGCCTTAAGGAATGATTAATGCGGCAGCCCCATGCAGGGGCCGCACGCTTCTCTATGTAGGAGGAAGCTATGGATTTGTATCAGGAACTAAAAAATAATGCCTATCCCGGTCGGGGAATTTTATTGGGTTGGTCCCAAAAGGGAGACTATGGGGTGGCACTGTATTTTATCATGGGAAGAAGTGAAAATTCCCGCAACCGGGTTTTTGCCCTTCAGGAGGGTGCTTTGTACGCCAAAGCCTTTGATGAAAGCAAGGTAACAGATCCTTCTTTGATCCTCTATGCCCCCCTGAAGCTATGGAAACAGGATTTGATCCTGACCAATGGGGATCAAACCGACACCATAATCCAGGGACTCCAGGAAAACCGTTCCTTTTTTGACTCCTTGCAAAGCCGCTGTTTTGAGCCGGATGCCCCCCATTTTACCCCCAGAATCTCCGGTATTTTTCATTTTGGACCCCATCCCTCCTATGCACTGTCTATTTTAAAAAGCAATGAAGGAGATCCTGGGGAATGCCTGCGTTTTCTCTATACCTATGATACTCCCAAGGCCGGGGAGGGGCATTTTATCCATACCTATCAAAGAGATGCCCAGGGTAATGCACCTTTGGAAAGCTTTTCCGGTGAACCAAAGAAAGTGTCGGTTCCAGAGGATATGGAGGCATTTGGGAAACAGGTATGGGAAAGCTTGAACCCGGAAAATAAAATTTCCCTGTACCTTCGTTATACCCATTTGCAAACCATGGAATACAAAGAGTATTTGGTCAATGAAAGGGAAAATTCATGAAGGAAATCCAGTTAAAATATGGCTGTAACCCCAACCAAAAGCCCTCCAGGATCTTTACAACAGAGGACCGGCTTCCCCTGGAGGTGTTGAACGGAAACCCCGGCTATATTAATTTTTTAGACGCCCTCAACGGCTGGCAGCTGGTAAGGGAGCTGAAGGCTGCCGCCAAGCTTCCTGCCGCCGCCTCCTTTAAGCATGTTTCTCCTGCAGGGGCCGCCCTGGGCAAACCCCTTAGCCAAGTGCTTCAGCAAATTTATCGGGTAGAGGGCATGGAGCTTTCCCCCTTGGCTGCTGCCTATGCCAGAGCCAGAGGAGCAGACCGTATGTCTTCCTTTGGGGATTTTATTGCCCTAAGCGATGTTTGTGATGTGTCCACAGCCCTTTTAATCAAAAGGGAGGTTTCCGACGGGGTCATTGCTCCAGGCTATGTGCCGGAAGCTTTGGAAATCTTAAAAGCAAAGAAAAAGGGCAAGTATACGGTGCTGGCCATAGACAAGGACTATGAACCCCCGGCTTTGGAGCAAAAGCAGGTTTTTGGCATTACCTTTGAGCAGGGAAGAAATATCCTGGAAATCAATGAGGATTTGCTGAAGAATATTGTGACGAAAAACAAAAATTTGCCCCAGGAAGCCCGATTGGATATGAAGGTGGCCCTGATCACCCTAAAGTATACCCAATCGAATTCTGTGTGCTATGTAAAGGATGGCCAGGCCATCGGCATCGGGGCAGGGCAGCAGTCCAGAGTGCACTGCACCAGACTAGCCGGCTCCAAGGCGGACAACTGGTATCTGCGCCAGCATCCCCAGGTGCTCTCCCTTCCCTTTAAAGAAGAGGTGAAGCGGCCGGAGCGGGACAATGCCATTGATGTTTATGTGGGAGAAGATGCACAGGAGGAGCTTTTGGCCCCTGGCATCTGGGAGAAGCTTTTCACAGAAAGACCTAAGGAGCTGACCTCCCTCCAGAAAAAGGAATGGCTTTCCGGTCTAAAGGGGGTTACATTAGGATCCGATGCTTTCTTTCCCTTTGGAGACAATATTGAACGGGCCTATAGAAGCGGCGTAGAATATATTGTACAGCCCGGAGGTTCCATACGGGATCAGGATGTTATTGCAGCCTGCGACCATTATCATATGGTGATGGTTTTTACCGGCCTTCGCCTGTTCCATCACTGATTTTGTAAGAATTTCCCAAGAAATTTTAGAAATTACTACTGAAATGCCCTTTAGATTTAGAAAGCTCCCATGTTGCAAGGCAAAGGGGTTTGGAGTATACTGGTTTTACAAAGATTTGGGAGGATGTATATGTCCATTTTGGTTACCGGAGGTGCCGGATATATTGGAAGTCATACCTGTGTGGAGCTGTTAAACACAGGATATGAGGTGGTGGTAGTGGATAATTTTGTGAACTCTTCCAGGGAGTCCTTAAAAAGAGTTGAGGAAATCACCCAAAAAAAGTTCAAGTTTTATGAAGTGGATTGTCTGGATCAAAGAGGACTGGAAAGGGTTTTCAGGGACAATGATATCCAGGCTGTGATTCATTTTGCCGGGCTCAAGGCCGTGGGAGAGTCGGTGTACAAGCCCCTGGAATATTATCATAACAATATCACCGGCACTTTGGTGCTGCTTCAGGTTATGGAGAAATTCAACTGCAAAAAATTTGTCTTTTCCTCCAGTGCCACAGTATACGGGGATCCAAAATCGGTTCCTATTAAAGAGGATGCGCCTTTAGGGGAAATTACAAATCCCTATGGCCGCACCAAGGGGATGCTGGAACAGATTTTAACAGATCTTCACACTGCCGATCCAAGCTTTTCTGTAATGCTTCTTCGGTATTTTAATCCCATCGGAGCCCATATTTCCGGCCGTATTGGAGAACATCCCAAGGGTATCCCCAACAATCTTTTGCCCTATATCACCCAGGTGGCCGTGGGAAAATTGGTTTGTCTGGGGGTCTTTGGGAAGGACTATCCCACCCATGACGGTACCTGTGTGCGGGACTATATCCATGTGGTGGACCTGGCAGACGGCCATGTTCTTGCCCTGAAAAGCATTTTGGAAAGGGAGCCGGATGTGCGGATTTACAATTTGGGTACCGGCACCGGCTATTCTGTGCTGGATGTGATCCATGCCTTTGAAAAGGCCAACGATCTGAAAATCAACTATGTATTCAAAGACCGGCGTTTGGGCGATGTGCCCCAATGCTATGCAGACCCAGGAAAGGCCTATAAGGAGCTGGGATGGAAGGCTGTCAGAAGTCTGGAGGATATGTGCAAGGATTCCTGGCGCTGGCAAAAAAATAATCCCAATGGCTTTGAGGAATCGGGAGACCTTTCCATCCGCAAAAAGGGGGATGTGCTCAACACCTGATAAACATATGTCTCCAGGCTTGATGCAAATGTCAGGCCTGGGGCAATGATTTCTATGGGATCTGTTTTTTCTTTTACTCTGTTTATCTTTTTTTGATTTTTCTTTTTGTATTCCTATTTTCTTTTTTCAAGGAGGTATTGTGTTAAGTAAAATTTATACCGGTGCCATTTTAGGCATCCAAGCATTTATTGTGTGTTGTGAAACCGACGCTGGGAACGGGCTTCCAGGGATCATTTTAATTGGAAATCTCTCCCCGGAAATCAAGGAGGCGGCCAGCCGGGTGCGTACCGCTCTGAAAAACTCTGGATTTATTCTGCCTCCCAAAAAAATTGTAATCAATCTTTCCCCGGCGGAAATGAAAAAGGAGGGATGCAGCTTCGACCTTCCCATTGCTGTAGGCATTTTGTCCTGCTTTGGTTTTGTCAAACAGGAGACCTTGGAAAACAGTCTGTTTGCAGGAGAACTTTTCCGGATAGAAGCCGCTGTCACTGTGATCTTGGGCAGGTAAGAAAATATCTTTCTAAAATTTCCAAACCTCTTTTGGACCGTATTGATATTACGGTGGAAACCTCTATGATCCGATATGATCAGCTTAACGCTCCCCTTGAGGGAGAGAACAGCGCCTCCATGGAAAAAAAGATTGAAGAAGTATATCAAATCCAGCAGTCCCGCTTTCAAAACAGTAAAACCCGATTTAACGCCCAAATGAACGGACGGGAGATCAAGGAATTTTGCAAGCTGAAGGAAAGGGAGGAGAAGTTTTTAGCCAGAATCTATGAACAAAAACATATGAGTGTGCGGGGGCTGCATAAAATTCTAAAGGTGGCCAGAACCATTGCGGATTTTAACCAAAAAAGGGAGATTGGTATGGAGGATCTTTCGGAGGCCATTTCCTACCGGTCTTTAGAAGAAAAATACTGGAACAGGGAGGATGTATCATGAACTATGATGCCATAACCGACCAGGAGATGATTTTTTTCCTATGCTCTTTGCCCTCTTTGGGTTATGCTTCTGTGAAACGCTTATTTGAAAGAATTTCTCCATTGCATTCCCTATTGCTGCTGCCGGAGAGAGAGCTGAAAAAAAGAGTAGATTTGAAGGAAAAGCAGGTTTTTGAGCTTCTTTCTCTGCGTAAAAATACAGAGTCCCTCCATGAGGCCTATTTGAATCTGGAAAGGGAGCAGATTTCCTTCCTTACCCCCCTGGATCCCGACTATCCTAAAAAGCTTTTGTTCACCCCGGATTATCCCTTCGGCCTTTTTGTAAAGGGGTCCATTCCCCAGGATAAAAAAAGCGTGGCCATTGTGGGAAGCCGTTCCGCCACAGAATACGGCCTGCAGATGGCAGAATTTCTAGCCAAGGTTCTGGCAGAACATGATGTGGACATCATCAGCGGGTTGGCCCTGGGCATTGATGCCAGCGCCCACCGGGGAGCTTTAAAGGCCCGAGGGGGCAAAACCTACGGGGTCCTTGGTACGGGAATCAATATCTGTTATCCCCACGAAAACTTTCCTCTGTTCCGCCAGCTTTCCCAGGGGGAGAATGGAGGGATTCTTTCAGAATTTTTCCCCGGTACCAATCCCCTTCGAATCAATTTTCCCATTCGAAACCGTATTATTTCCGGTCTGAGCGACATTGTTTTGGTGGTGGAGGCCAGGCTTCGTTCCGGTTCCCTGATCACTGCCAACCATGCCATAGACCAGGGAAGGGATGTATTTGCCCTGCCGGGACGGATTACAGATCCCCTCAGTCTTGGGTGCAACCGGCTGATTGCAGAGGGGGCAGGGATCCTTTCCTCCCCTGCAGATATTTTGGAAGCCCTGGAGCTTTGTCATGATAAAAAACTTTCAATCCGCCAAAAAACCCCCAATATGCTTGCAAAGAATGAAAAAGTGGTTTATAGTTGCCTTGATTTGAAGCCCAAATACATTGATGACATAATGCATGAAACAAAAATGGAGCTTTCACCAATTTTAAATGCTTTGCTTTTACTGGAGCTGGAGGGATACATAGTTCAGGTTTCCTCCCATTACTACTGTAAAAGAGTAACAATATAAAAAAGTAAGGGGATTTTTCATGGCAGGCAGTTCAGGCAGTTTAGTGATTGTAGAGTCACCTGCAAAGGTTAAGACCATCAAAAAATACTTAGGCTCCGGTTATGAGGTAGCCGCTTCCAATGGTCATGTGCGGGATCTTCCAAAGTCTACAATGGGAATTGATATAGAGAATAACTATGAGCCAAAGTATATTACCATTCGGGGCAAGGGCGAGCTTTTAGCCAAATTAAAAAAGGATGTAAAAAAAGCCAGTAAGATTTACCTGGCCACAGACCCGGACCGAGAAGGGGAGGCCATCAGCTGGCATCTGTCCAAGGCCCTGAAGCTGGAAGACAGCGAAAAAAGCGTTTACCGCATCAGCTTTAACGAGATAACCAAAAACGCCATTAAGGACGCCATTAAGCATCCCAGAGCCTTGGATATGAATCTGGTGGATGCCCAGCAGGCCAGAAGGGTACTGGATCGTATGGTGGGCTATTCCATCAGCCCCCTTCTTTGGCAAAAGGTAAAGCGGGGGCTGTCTGCCGGACGGGTGCAGTCTGTGGCTTTGCGGCTGATTTGCGACAGGGAGGCACAGATTGATGCATTTATTCCAGAGGAATATTGGACTTTGGATGCCAATCTTTTTACTCCCTATTCCAAAAAAAGTGTAACAGCGAAATTCTATGGCAAAAAAACCAAAATGGCTATTGCAAACAGGGCAGAGATGGATCAGATTTTGTCTGAGCTAAAGGGAGCCTCATATATAGTTTCAGATATCAGTGAGGGGGAGCGAACCAAAAAGCCCCCTCTTCCCTTTACCACCTCTACCCTGCAGCAGGAGGCCAGTAAACGTTTGAATTTTTCTACCCAGAAAACCATGCGGATTGCCCAGCAGCTTTACGAAGGAGTGGAGGTAAAGGGGAAGGGTACCATTGCCCTGATTACCTATTTGCGAACAGATTCCACCAGGATTTCCACAGAGGCCGATACAGCTGCCAGAGTCTATATCGGTGAACACTATGGCCAGGAATATGTGGCGGATGCCCCGCTTTCTAAAACCTCCAGTGCCAATGTTCAGGATGCCCATGAGGCCATTCGTCCCACGGATATCTCCCTCACCCCGGTGCTGGTAAAGGAATCTCTTTCCAGGGATCATTTCCGGCTGTATCAGCTGATTTGGAAGCGCTTTGCCGCCAGCCGCATGAAGTCTGCCAGGTATAAAACCACCTCTGTAAAGATATCGGCAGGAGAGTATCTTTTTACTGCTGCCGGATCCCGGATACTCTTTGACGGTTTTATGAGTGTATATGTGGAGGAGGACGAAAAAATCAGCTCCGATGCCATTATTGGAAAACTAAAGTCTGGAGATGTCTTGACTTTAGACAGTCTGGCGGATGTACAGCATTTTACCCAGCCTCCAGCCCATTTTACGGAGGCCTCTTTGGTAAAGGCTTTGGAGGAGCAGGGCATTGGCCGACCCTCCACCTATGCCCCTACGATTACCACCATTTTAGCCAGACATTATGTTGTAAAGGAGCAGAAAAATCTCTATGTTACAGAGCTGGGGCAGGTGGTAAACTCCATGATGGTAAATTATTTCGGCAGCATTGTGGATACCGCCTTCACCGCCAATATGGAGCTGCTTTTGGATTCTGTGGGGGAGGGAAAAACCAACTGGAAAACAGTGGTATCCAATTTCTATCCGGATCTGGAGTCGGCTGTGGAGCTGGCTGCCAAGGAGCTGGAGCATGTTACCATTGCAGATGAGGTCTCAGATGTTATTTGCGAAAACTGTGGAAAAAATATGGTGATTAAATACGGTCCCCATGGGAAATTTCTCGCCTGTCCCGGATTTCCGGATTGCAAAAATACCAAGCCCTATTTTGAAAAAATCGGGGTGGTTTGTCCCAAATGCGGAGGGGATGTGGTAATTAAGAAGACCAAAAAGGGCCGTATTTATTACGGATGTAGCAATAATCCGGACTGTGAATTCATGTCCTGGCAAAGGCCCACGGAAATAAAATGTGAAAAATGCGGTTCCTATACCTTGGAGAAGGGGAATAAGCTGCTTTGCTCTAATCCAGAATGCGGTCATACCATGGCGCTTCCCTCTGCGTAGAGGAATAGGTGTTGTGGACAGATCTGTATTCGCTGAAGCATCCCCCCAAAAGGTTCTCTTTTGGGGGGATATCCTTATGTATACCGAGAGTTATTAATTGAATTTTGTGTTATATTTCCTTATTAATTAGATAATATTCTTGTTTTCTTTAAAAATATCATTTTAATACTGGATTTTTCGAAAAGTTCATAGTTATAATAGATGGCAGGAGAGCTGTTGTTTACTTTTTCAAGGAGGCTGTTATGAAGAAGATGTGCTTTTTACTATGTACCCTTTTGTTCCTGCTTACTTTTTCCATGAATGTGCTGGCTGCAGGATCCTGGCGAAGGGACAGCCGGGGCTGGTGGTATCAAAGGGGTGATGGAGGATGGCCGGCCACCGCCTGGCAGTGGATTGACGGAAACGGAGACGGCTATGGGGAATGCTATTTTTTTGGGATTGATGGATATATGCTGGAGAACCAGCAAACGGATGATGGATATTGGGTGAATCAAGACGGCATGTGGGTGGAAAATGGTGCGGTGCAAAGGATGTATGTGGGAGATGTGATCGATCCCATTAACAATCCGGGACGTATAGTTTTAGAAGGCAGAATCTGGGCCAGACCCTATGCCAAGGTGGCTGAACGGTTTGGGGCTGATCCGGCAGGGGGAACGGGAACCATGGTTTTCTTTGTTTTAAACAACAATAGAATCTTTAATATCATGAATGCAGACGAACAAAACTGCTTCTTTACAAATGTAGAGTGGTTTTACCTTCCCAATGGAGCTTCCCTGGCAAAATACGACGGACAGGGGGTACGGCTGAGCATGGATTTAAGAAACGCTTTTAGTCCTTCAGACTTAGAAATGCCCTATGGTGTGGTACGGGCCATGGATGCCTATGTGGTACGTTAGGAGATGGACAGGTTGAGAGTGGTCTAAAAAGCGCCCAGGCTTCAAGGTTTGGGCGCTTTTACCTAGTGTTTGTCCTTCTCCCGGATGTTTTTAATCTGTCTGGTAATGAGTAAAGCGGCATAAATAAAAATCGGCACCATAACATCGGCAAAAATCAGGGAAAAGAGAAGATTGGAGGGACCCCGGGCTAGCCCTACCCCCAGAGTTGCCAGAACCAGACCCAGTATAATAAAAACAAGCAAGGCCGCCAGAATTCTTTTTTTCATGATTCGACCTCCAGGGACAGGGCCTCCCAGGTTTCCATCAGGCTTTCCAATTTTTCTGACAAAACATCCTTTTGCTTTTGCAGCTGCATCAGCTCCCCCACATTGGTTTGAATTGCAGGATCCTCAAATTTCTTCTCAATTTCCGTGATTCTTTGTTCTGTTTCTTCAATGGAGGTTTCACATTTCTGCAGCTGTTCCCTTTGTTTTTTAAGCTTGGCAGACTCTGCCTTGCTGCTTTTCCAGTGATCCCTGCCGGCACTAGAGGGGGGCGGAGCAGCCTTTTCAGAATTGGGAATCAGCAGATTGGCTCGTTCCACATCCTGCTTTTTTTCCAAATAATAGTCGTAATTTCCAATATAATTTAAAAGCTTGTGCTGTGTCAGTTCAAGAATTCTGGTGGCAGTCCGGTTAATAAAATACCGGTCATGGGATACATACAGCACAGTCCCGGGAAAGTCCCGTATGGCTCCCTCCAAAACCTCCTTGCTGAAAAGATCCAGGTGGTTGGTGGGCTCATCTAACAGCAGAAAATTGGCCTTGGAAAGCATGAGTTTTGCCAAAGAAACTCTTCCCCGCTCGCCGCCGCTCAAATCAGAAATCCTTTTAAACACATCCTCCCCTGTAAATAAAAAAGCAGCCAGCACATTGCGGATACGGGTGTTGTCCATCTGGGGATAGGTATCGGAAAGCTCCTCAAACAGGGTTTTCTCCCCATGGAGTACCTGATGCTCCTGGTCATAATAGGCTGTCTGCACATTAGAGCCAAGAAGCACCTGGCCAGCATCCGGAGGCAGCATTCCGTTGATAATTTTTAATAGAGTGGTTTTTCCTGTGCCATTATCCCCCATAATGGCCACATGTTCCCCCCTTTTGATTTCAAAGTTAAGATCCTGAAACAAATGCCTCTCTCCAAAGCTTTTGGAAAGCCCGGCAGCCTGCAGCACATCCTTGCCGCTTTCTCTTTCCTGCTCCAGGTTTAGCTGCATGTTGTCTGCTTCCTCCAGGGGACGGTCCACCCGTTCGATTCGATCTAAAAGCTTTTGTCTGCTTTCCGCCCGCTTAATGGATTTTTCCCGATTAAAAGAGCGAAGCTTGGCAATGACTTCCTCCTGATGCTTGATTTCCTGCTGCTGATTTTGGTATTCTCTGCGTTTGGCTTCCTGAAGCTGGGCTTTTTTTTGAACATAATCAGAATAATTTCCTGAATAGGTTTCCAGGCTTCCGTGGTCAATATCAATTACCTTAGTAACGATCCGGTCCAAAAAGTATCGGTCATGGGATACAATTACCACTGCCCCCCTGTAATTTAAAAGATAGGTTTCCAACCATTCAATGCTGGATAAATCCAGGTGGTTGGTGGGCTCGTCCAGTAAAATAATATCATGCTGCTGCAGCAGCAGCTTTCCTAAAAATACTCTGGTTTTTTGTCCCCCGGAAAGGGTGTGGATTTTCTTTTCAAATTCCTCCTCTCCAAAGCCCAGTCCCTTGAGAATTCCTGTTACCTGGCTTTTGGCCTGGTAGCCCTCCGCCAACTCATAGCGATGCTCCAGGCGGGTATATTCCTCATAGATTTTTTCAAGGGCAGGGCCGGATAGACGGGTCATTTCTTCCCGCATCCGGGAGAGCTGTTCCTCCATTTCCAAAACAGGACGGATCACCTCCAGCATCTCTTCTAAAATGCTGGCATTGGAATCCACATGGTTGATCTGGGCCAAGTATCCCAAAGAGGCATTTTTTGCCAGGGATACGATTCCAGAATCGGCACTTTCCTCCCCGGTTAATATTTTAAGCAAGGTGGTTTTTCCTGCCCCATTGATTCCCACAATAGCCGCTTTTTCCTGTTCATTTATGAGAAAGGAACCGGAGCGAAGGATTTCCTTGGCCCCAAAGGATTTTTGAATATTGGATGCACTTAAAATCAATTTTTCCTCCAAAACAAAAAAATAGGCATGATTCAGCCTGAGAGAACCACCGCCAATGTAAAACGGACACACATTTCCAGTATAACAGAATTTTACAGCATTGACAAAGAGAATCAATAATAATATACTAACTTGTAGAATTCTTAACAAGGAAGGATTAACTATGGATGAGAAAAAGATCTCAAAGGCCGTCATATCCCGGCTTCCCAGGTATTATAGATATTTGGGAGAACTGTCCGAGGAGGGGGTGGAGAGAATATCCTCCAAGGATCTCAGCGTAAGAATGCGGGTAACTGCATCTCAGATACGGCAGGATCTGAATAATTTTGGCGGTTTTGGACAGCAGGGCTATGGCTACAATGTACGGTTTTTGTACAATGAAATCGGTAAAATCCTGGGTATTGATAAACAGCATAATATTATCATTATCGGAGCAGGACATTTGGGACAGGCCATTGCCAACTATGCAAACTTCGAAAGAAGAGGGTTTTTGATTAAGGCTATGTTTGATGTGGATCCCAATTTATTTGGACGATTGGTCCGGGGAGCCAGGATATATCCTTTGGACAGCCTGGAAAGGTATATCCAGGAAAACGACATTCAAATTGCAGCCCTTACCATACCCAAAAACAGGGCGATGGAGGTGGCAGTCCGTCTTGTGAAATGCGGTATAAGGGCCATTTGGAACTTTGCCCATATTGATCTGGCTTTGCCAGAGGAGGTCATTGTGGAGAATGTCCATCTGTCGGAATCCCTGATGCGCCTTTCCTATCGGGTCACCAATGTGGGAGAGCAGCCCTTTGAAGGAAAGTATGATTAAGGGCATTGGCAATGATTTAATAGAAATAGACCGGATTCAAAGGGCGATTAAGAGACAAAGGTTTTTAGACAAGGCCTTTACCCAGGAAGAAATTCTTCTTTCTCAAAAAAGCCCTCGGTTTCTGGCGGGAAATTTTGCCGTGAAGGAAGCAGTAAGCAAAGCCCTGGGAACAGGCTTTCGCCAAGTTTCCCTATTGGATCTGGAGGTGCTTCGAGACGATTTGGGAAAGCCCTATGTACGTTTTTTCGGCCCTGCAAAAGATGCCCTAAGGCGTCTGGGGGGGGGAAGGGTTTTTGTAAGCATCAGCAATACCCGGCAATTTGCTGCCGCCATTGCTGTTATTGAATGAGAGGTGACTATGGTTATCAAAAGTCTGGGTCCCGGTTCCCTGAATTTCATACCCAAAAGAAAAATTGAAGCCAATAAGGGAACCTATGGACATGTACTGATTATTGCCGGAAGCCTGGGGATGGCAGGGGCCGCTTACTTAAGCGCCTTGTCAGCCTACCGTTCCGGAGCAGGGCTGGTTCGTATTCTCACAGTGGGGGAAAACAGGAGTGTACTGCAAACTGCACTGCCGGAGGCCATTATCACTGCCTATTCTTTGCGAAGTGCCCTGGAGAGCCCAAGGGCTTTTACCAATCTGATCAACTCCTGTTTGTCCTGGGCCAGTGTCATTGTCCTGGGGCCGGGACTTTCCACAGAGCCCCATGCCAAAATTTTAGTGGAACAGGTGCTTCAGGAGGCCTATGTGCCGGTGATTGTGGATGCAGATGCCTTAAATATTATTGCCCAAAATCCCTTTCTTACCGGATTTTACACAGAAAATATTATCATCACCCCCCATATGGGGGAAATGGCCAGGCTAACAGGAAAAACCATAGAAGAAATTGTTAGGGATCCCCAGGCTGCAGCCTGTGCCTATCAGGAAGCCCATGGTATTACCTGTGTTTTAAAATCTCATAAAACAGTGATTGCCACCAAGGATGATATTCTATACTTGAATCAATCCGGCTCCCCGGCCATGGCCAAGGCGGGGAGCGGGGATGTGCTCTGCGGCATTATTGCCGGCATGTTTTGTTTGGGGCTGGAGGATAGTCTGGCTGTGGCCCTGGGCGTTTATATCCATGGCTTGGCGGGAGAGCGGGCTGCCGCTAAAATAGGAGAGCACAGTATCATTGCCCGGGATATCATCGGGGCCATCGGTTTTGTGATGCAGGAAGGAGGCAAAAACAGTGACATCCTATAAAAGAACCTATGCACGTATTGATTTGGATACCATTCAGGAAAATATTGCTGCTGTCAGAGCCTCTTTGCCTTCAAGGTGCAGACTTGCTGCAGTAGTAAAAGCCGACGGCTATGGCCATGGCGCCGTTCCTGTCTCTCTTTTTATGGAGGAACTGGTGGATTTTTTCTGTGTGGCCACTTTGGAAGAAGGAATCAATCTGCGCTATCACGGCATTGGAAAACCTGTATTGATTCTGTCCTGTGTTCCAAGGGAGGATTATAGGGAATCGGTGCTCTTTGATCTTCGTGAAACAGTATTTACCCTGAAACAGGCAGAAGATATGAACCAAAGTGCAAAGGAACTGGAACGCAGAGCCAAAGTGCATATTGCCATAGATACGGGAATGAACCGTATCGGATTAAAACCCTGTGATGAAAGCATTGCTCTGATCCAGGAGATTTCCAGACTGGAGCATATTGAAATAGAAGGAATTTTCACCCACTTTCACAGTGCAGATGAATGGGATCTTTCTTCCGCCCAAAAGCAGTTGCAGGATTTTTTGTCTTTTTTGGAAAAACTGGAATATCTGGGACTGCGCCCCCCCCTTTGCCATATTGCAAATTCTGCAGGCATCGCCCATCATTTGGGAGAGGGGCTGGATATGGTGCGCTGCGGTATTGCCATGTACGGCATTCCCCCTTCAGACCAAACGGATCTATCCTCCATAAAGCTAAGGCCTGCCCTAAGTCTTTATTCTACTGTCACCTGCATCAAGGATCTTCCGGCAGGAGAAACCGTCAGCTACGGGGCCACCTTCCAGGCAAGAGAAAATATGAGGACTGCCATTGCCTTTGGCTATGCCGACGGATACCCCAGAGATCTCAGCAACAAAGGGTATGTGCTGATCCGGGGGAAGAAATGCCCTATTTTGGGAAGAATCTGCATGGATCAAACCATTGTGGATGTGTCACAAAATCCCCAGGTGCAAATCGGGGATCAGGCGGTGTTAATAGGCATCCAGGGAGAAGAGAAGATTACCGCCCAGGAGCTGATGTCTCTTTCCCACACCTTTCCCTATGAGTTTGTTTGCGGATTAAATAAACGGGTGCCCAGGGTATACTATGCCAATGGGAGCTTTGTGGGATCAAAAGATTACACCCGGGATATCTATACCTTAAACGGGTCTGTTTCACCGGTTGACAAGCTATCATAAACCTATAAGTATTTTTGCAGGACAGGAGAAGAAATGGACGACACACACTCGCCGCTGCAGCTGTTTGTTTTTTTGCTGATTATTGCCGTAAATTTCATTATGCATATGTTTGGGGCAGCCCTACAGGATATGAACCGGACAGAGCTGGAAAATCAGGAACTGGCCCTTTCCCAGCCCTCCCGGGTCAAAAGACTGATCCGGTATATTGACAATTCCAGCCGGTTCGTTTACTGTACCCATATTATTACCACCCTGTCAGGTATTGTTATTGGAAAGTTCTTTCTAAAACGTTATACATGCTATATGGAGGTTTTGTTTCCAAAATTTATTTCCAGCCATATTGTTTCCCTTCTTTCCAATGCCATACTATCCGTATTTTTTTGTATGCTCCTTATTGTTATTGGGATTTCCGTACCCAAAAAACTGGCAGGAAAGGATGCTGTGAAATCTGCTCTTTTTTATCTGCCTTTGACAGATTTCCTGATGATTATATGCACTCCCTTGATTCTAATCATTGATGGATGCTCTTTTTTGATTCTAAAATGCTTTGGCATTGACTTAAAAAAAGAGGAGGACAAAGTAAGCGAAGAGGATATTATGAGTATGGTAAATGAAGGGCATGAACAGGGCGTATTAGAATCCTCTGAAGCCCAGATGATCACCAATATTTTTACTCTGAACGATAAGCAAGCCAGGGATGTGATGACCCATCGGAAAAGCATTGTTTTCATTGAAGGGGGAGAAACCCTGGACCGAGTGGTGGATTTTTTGCTGACAGAGGGAAACAATTCCCGTTATCCCGTATATACCGAAGATATTGATCATATTATCGGCATTTTAAATATGAAGGATGCCCTGATTTGCCACAGCAACCCGGAATTTTCCCAAAAGGCCATTCAAGAAATCCCCCATTTGATTCGTCAGGCGGTGTTTATACCGGAAACCAGGAGTCTAGATACTTTATTTCGAGAAATGCAGTCAGAAAAGAACCATATGGTGGTGGTAGTGGATGAATACGGACAAACCGCTGGCATTGTTTCCATGGAGGATATTTTAGAAGAAATTGTGGGCAATATTATGGATGAATATGATGTGGAGGAGGAACTCATCAGCACCTTAAGCGACGGAAGCTATGTGGTAAAGGGCATGACTCCTTTGGACGACATTGAAGAGGTTTTGGGCATTGCCTTTACACAAGAGGAGCATGACCAGTTCGATACCATCAATGGACTTTTAATTGCCTGTCTGGACCGAATTCCAGAGGACGGAGAAACCTTTTCCCTGAATCTCCATCACTGCACCTTCCAGGCCCTTCATGTGGAGAACCGCTTTATCCACACTATAAAAATAACAAAAGATGATTCTGAGGAAGAAACCTATTTATAAAACCATTGCGGGATTTTTTAGATACAAACAAAAGAAATGGCTGAAAAATCTAGCCATAGAATTGACAGCCTGAAGCATCAAGAGTAAAATGGGTGCGGCACTGCCCGGCAGGGTATGAAATAATCTATAAAAGGAGTTTATTATGTCAGGACATTCAAAATTTGCCAACATTAAACATAAAAAAGAAAAAAATGATGCGGCTAAGGGAAAAATTTTTACCATTATCGGCCGTGAAATTGCAGTGGCAGTAAAGGAGGGAGGGCCGGATCCCGGCAACAATTCAAAGCTTCGGGATGTAATTGCCAAGGCCAAGTCCAACAATGTTCCCAATGATACCATCGAACGGGGAATCAAAAAGGCTGCAGGGGATGTAAATTCTGTAAACTATGAAAACAACACCTATGAGGGATATGGTCCCAGCGGCGTGGCCATCATTGTGGAAACTTTAACAGATAATAAAAACAGAACCGCCGCCAATGTGCGGTCCGCCTTTACCAAGGGAGGAGGAAATGTGGGAGCCCAGGGCTGTGTTTCCTTTATGTTTGATAAAAAGGGTCAGATCATTATTGATAAAGAGGAATGGGAGGGGGATCCCGACGAATTGATGATGCTGGCTTTAGAGGCCGGAGCAGAGGATTTTGCCCCCCAGGAGGACAGCTATGAAATCCTTACAGATCCCGACAGCTTCTCTGAGGTGAGAGAAAAGCTGGAGGCCGCCGGTATTCCCATGGCAGATGCAGAGGTTACCATGATCCCTCAAAACCGGGTAACCCTTACCAATGAAGAGGACATTAAAAAGATGAACCGGCTTCTGGATCTTTTGGACGCAGAGGATGATGTGCAAAACGTATATCACAGCTGGGATGAGTAAATACCAACACCAATGGGAAATAAGCGTCGCAGGTGATAAGCCAGCGGCGTTTTCCTTCTTTCTTTCTCTATCAAATTCTTCGTTAAACTCAAGTTTAACGAAGAATTATAGAGGATAAAAAACAAGATACCCGGTTATGCTTTGGGTATCCTGCACTGAAGCAATATGGCATTTAGCAGAGCTGCTGCAATATTGCTCCCTCCCTTTCTTCCTCTGGCCACAATGGCTGGAATCTCTGTTTTCAGGATCAGTTCCTTGGCCTCCACCACATTCACAAAGCCCACAGGGGCTGCAATGACAAAAGCCGGTTTTCTCCCCGAGGCAAGTAATTCCTGAATCCTCAGCAAAGCTGTGGGGGCATTTCCTACCACAAAAATCAAAGGAACTTCTTTTTGGCCCTCTTCCTTTCGTTCCTGATTATAGGTATCAAAAAATTCAAAGGCCAAATCCACACTGACTCTGGACCGGGTGGCACCGGTTTTGGCAGCCATCTCCAATGTTTTCGTATGGGAAATAAGGCATTCCGGGTCAATGTCCAATACATCGGTCAAAGACTTGTTAATCCCGGCCAAAGCCATTTTGGTATCTGTAAAAATCATGGCCTGCTCTTGAAGGGCCAAAAAAGCAGCCTCCATGGCATGGTTTTGAAAAATCAAATTGTACTGATAGTCAAAATCTGCCGAGGCATGAATTGCTCTTTTTACCACCAACAGCTCCTGGGGGGAATAAAACTGTATACGCTCTGGATCCATTTCAGAACCGATGATCTCAAAGCTTCTGGCTTCAATCTCCCCGGGAGCAATATATTCTATCATCTTTTCTCCTTTGGGTTGTCTTTATTAACAACCCAATCCATAGGTACAAAATGACTTTTGGTTGTGGCTGTTTAACAACTACAAATTCATTATACGAAATAGTTGTTCCAGATTCAATGTATTCTTTATTAAATCAGACAATTTCTCATATTGCATTTCCTTATATGCTGCATAACCGCCCCCTTCTTCCCCTCCCCCAAGAGCCTTCACCAGTCCCTGAAGAAAGCTTTGATTTTCAAAAATACCATGGAAATAGGTTCCTGCAATCCGCTTATTTTGGGAAAGCACTCCATCCCTGCCTCCAGAGGTTTTCATAAAATCCAAACATTCTCTGGTTTTTTCACTTCTCCCCATGTGAATTTCATACCCTTCTAAGGAATATCTGCCAGGTACAAGATAGGAAGGACAATGGAGGATTTCTCCCCGGGCCTGACGGGTAATTTTTTTCCTTTCCAGAATTGTTTTTATTGGCAGCAGTCCCAGACCGGATACCACTCCCCCCTCTTCTATCCCAAAGGGATCTGCTATTTCCTCCCCCAGAATCTGAAATCCGCCGCATATTCCAAGCAGCGGGTAGAGGGACAAAAGCCTGGAGGTAAAGCCCATTTTTTGCATCCACAGGGCATCCCTTAGAGTATTTTTGGTGCCGGGAAGGATTACAAGGTCAGAACCCCGTAAAAGGGCTGGATCCTCCACATAGCACAGGGAAATTCCGGGAGCCGCTTCCAAGGGGGCAAAATCCGTAAAATTGGACAAATGGGGAAGTTTAATAACAGAAATGTGCAGATCCTCCCCCTGTGGGGCAGGCTGCGCGTTTTCCAGTCTTTTTGCCAAGCTGTCTTCCTCCTCCAAATCAATATCTGCCATTTTTACCGTGCCCAAAATAGGAATATCCCTGCCGATTTTTTTTAAATGCCGGGAAAACATTTGAAACCCCGGTTTCAGCAGTTTTTCATCCCCTCGGAACTTATTGATAATCAATCCCTTTACCCGCTCCCTCTCCTCCTTTTCCAAAAGGGCCAGGGTGCCGTACAGGGAAGCAAAAACCCCGCCCCGGTCAATATCCCCCACCAAAACCACGGGAGCATCCACCAGCTTTGCCAGCCCCATATTGACAATATCATTTTCTTTTAAATTAATTTCCGCCGGAGATCCGGCCCCTTCGATGACAATAATATCAAATTTTTGTTCCAATGTATGATAGGCCTCTAATATACCAGGGATGAGGGATTTTCGCAGGGAGAAATACTCTCCCGCCTCAACTTTTTTCCAAACCCTGCCCATGACAATTACCTGACTGGTACGGTCCCCCTGGGGTTTTAAAAGAATGGGATTCATCTCCACCATGGGCAGAACCCCCGCCGCCTCAGCCTGCACCGCCTGGGCCCGGCCTATTTCCAGACCCTCTTTGGTAATATAGGAGTTGAGAGCCATGTTTTGGGATTTAAAGGGGGTGGTTTTATATCCCATATTCTTAAACAAGCGGCACAGTCCAGCGGTAATAAAACTTTTTCCGGCATTGGACATGGTGCCCTGTATCATAATTACCTTAGCCATTCTCCCCTTTGATAATCCTTTCTAATGCTTGACACAGCCTGAGGTTTTCCTCCCGGCGCCGTACCGCCACTCTGAAAAATCCTGGTCCCAGACCCAAAAAATCACTGCAGTCCCGAATGATAATTTTTTTCTGCAGCAAAGGCTGATACAAATTTTCTTTAAAATAACATAATAAAAAATTGGCTCTGGAGGGAAATACCCTAATCCCCATAGCCTCCAGCCTTTTAGAAAGCAAACACCGCTCTTGATCCAGGGTTTGAACCATTCCCTGGGGGTTTTGCTTTATACAGTAGGCTCCTGCTGCCAGGGCCAGGGTGTTCACATCCCAGTCCGGGGTCATGCTGTGCAAAAATCCCATGATTTCCCGGCTGCTGCAAAGAAAATATCCCAGGCGAAGCCCGGGAATGGAAAATATTTTTGTAAAGGAGCGCAGCACCCCCACATGGGGATTTTTAAAAAGCAGGGGAATCAAGGAATATTTTTCTCCCTCTGGTACCATAGAAAGAAAGCACTCATCCATAAGCAAAAAAATATGATGCTCCCTGCATTTTCTTACAATTTCCATTAAAATCCCCGACTCTGCCAGCATCCCCGTGGGATTATTGGGATTACACAGGGTCACAAGTCCCACATTCTCCTGAAGACCCTCCAGAAAATCCTCCTGTATCCTCCAATCCTTTAAAAAATAATGGGAAACCTCTATTCCCCAGGCTTTGGCAGCTTTTTCATAGGTTTCAAAACTGGGCACAGGCAGAAGCATTTTTTTTCGGGCAAAAAAACCATAGAGCCGGTACAAAATACTGTTGGCTCCATTTCCCAGGAAAACCTCCTCCGGCAGCAGTCCATGTTTTTGTCCGATTTTTTCCTCCAGTCCCAGCATATGAATATCCGGATAGTATACCAGATCCTTTAAGGTCCGCTCCAATTCCTTCTGCAATCCAGGATCCATCCCAAAGGGATTTACACTGGCGGAAAAATCCAGAATTTCCTCTCGGGGCACCTGAAGCATTTTTGCTATTTCATAAATCCTTCCGCCGTGCATCAGCTTCCCCCTCGAAATCCATGGGAAAAGGAGGGATGATACAGCCTGCTGTCCGCAAAATCCTCCCCTAAAAAATCCCCCACATAAATCAAGGCTGTTTTTTGAATCCCAGCCTCCTTTGTTTTTTGGGCAATATCCTCCAGGGTTCCCTGTACAATCCTCTCCTCCTTCCAGCTGGCTTTATATACCACCGCAGCCGGAGTGGCAGGAGGATAGGAGGTCAG
>CALISX010000212.1 GCA_938041725.1 uncultured Lachnoanaerobaculum sp. | reverse complement strand
CTGGACAAAATCCGGGGATGCCTGATGGGAGGGGCTGCCGGGGATGCCCTGGGCTACCGGGTGGAATTTTTGCAGGAGGAGGATATTCAGGAAAAATACGGCAGGGCGGGGATCCAGTCCTATGACTTGGATCCGGCCACCGGAAAGGCCCTGATTTCTGACGACACCCAGATGACTATGTTCACAGCCAATGGCGTTTTGGTGGGGCAGACCCAAAGGGCCATGCGGGGCACCAAGGCAGCCCTAAGCTCCTATGTGGAGCTGGCTTACCAGGATTGGTTCAAAACCCAGACAGAAAGCATGGAGGAGAGAAAAACATGGAAAAGCTCTATTTCCTGGCTGCTGGACGTGCCGGGGCTGTATGCCCGGCGGGCACCGGGGAATACCTGTTTGTCTGCCCTTTCCCAGGGAATTACCGGTTCAGAGTATATCCGCCAGGCCAAGAACCACAGCAAGGGCTGCGGGGGCCTCATACGGGTAGCCCCTCTGGCTCTGGCCTGCCGGCCGGATCGAGGTGATTTTAAAGGCATAGAGACTTTGGACCGGGAAGGGGCCCAGATTGCCGCCATTACCCATGGACATTCCCTGGGGTATATGCCGGCGGCAGTTCTTACCCATATTTTAAGCCAAATCCTTACCCATCCCCAGGCGGATCTAAAAAGCATTGTGCTGGAGGCCAGGGAAATGGTGCAGAAGCTGTTTCCAGAGGATGCCCACCTGCCGGAGCTTGTGGGTATTATGGATCTGGCTTTGGAGCTTTCTGCCAATGATAAACCGGATGTGGAAAACATCCATGCTTTGGGAGAGGGATGGGAGGCAGAGGAAACCCTGGGCATTGCCTTGTACTGCGCCTTGAAATATGAAAAAGATTTTTCGGCCGGAATTATTGCAGCGGTGAACCACAATGGAGATTCTGATTCCACCGGCAGTGTGACGGGAAATATTTTAGGAGCTCTTTTGGGCTATGAGAAGATGGAAACCAAATGGAAGGAGCATTTGGAGCTGTCAGAGGTAATTCTGGAGCTGGCGGATGATCTGTGCCATGGCTGCCAAATGTCTGAACATGGCCATTATGCGGATCCGGTGTGGGTGGAAAAATACCGGAATATGCATCGTTATACCTTCCTGGGTTATGATAAATATGTGTTCTTCTGGAAGGCCAAGGAGGAGTATGGGGAATTTTCCAACTGGTATTCCAGCCCCTTTGTGTTTGAGGATTTTGAGTATCAGCATTTGGAGCAGTATATGATGGCCAGAAAGGCCAAGCTTTTCCATGATGCCAAACGCTATACCCGGATTTTGCGGGCGGATTCTCCCAGGGAATGCAAGGATCTGGGACGGGAAGTGGCAGGCTTTTCAGAAGACATCTGGAATGAGGAGAAATTTGAAATTGTAAAGGAAGGACTTCGGGAGAAATTCACCCAAAATCCCGGTCTTCTAAAAAAACTGCTGGCCACGGGAGAGAGGATACTGGTGGAGGCCAGTCCTTTGGACCGGATCTGGGGGATTGGGCTGGATGAGAAAAATGCCAAAAGGACGCCCCCCCAGGACTGGCCCGGAGAAAATCTTTTGGGTAAGGCCCTGATGGAGCTGCGAAGGGAGCTGGAGAATGGAAAATAGGGACAGTTCCAAGGAGCCGGAGGGAGGCAGGAAAATTTTAAGCCATACCTGGTATTTATATGTGACGGAGTTCTTTGCAGGTATGTCTTTAATGGCAGTGGAAATCAGTGCCCAGAGGCTGATTTCCCCCTACTTTTCCTCCTCCCAGGTGGTGTGGACCATTATCATCGGCACCATTATGATTGCCATGGCCCTGGGAAATGTATACGGGGGCCGGGCGGCAGACCGGGATCCCAATCCGGACAAGCTGTATAAAAGAATCTGTATTGCTGCCCTTTGGCTGGCTTTGATACCTGTTGCGGGAAAATATTTCATCATCGGTATATCCGCCCTTTTGATTTTTTCCGTGAACAGCAACTTCTTGATTTTGGCAGCCTTTGGGGTATGTATGGTGGTATTTGTTTTCCCCTTGTTTTTGCTGGGAACCGTCACTCCTTCTTTGGCAAAATATACCATGCGGGGGCTGCAGGACAATGGAAAAATTGTGGGGACTTTGGGGGCAGCCAATACCATCGGCAGTATTTTGGGAACCTTCCTTCCCACCTTTGTCACGATCCCCGGAGTGGGAACCAATGTTACATTTTTGATTTTTTCCGGCATCCTGCTGCTGCTTTGCCTGCTCTATTTTTTCAGCGGAAAAACCCACAGAGGCCTTGGGACAGCAGGGCTGGCCGTTTTTCTGGGGGCTTCTTTGCTGGGCCATCGAACCGGCTTTGCCTTTTGGGAGAACCCGGACAGCATCCTGTACGAGGGGGAGTCCACCTATAATTACCTCCAGGTGCGGGAAGAGGGAAATCAGGTGATTCTTTCCACCAATGTGCTTTTTGGCGTGCAGTCCGTTTTGGAAAAGGAAAAACGGCTTACAGGCATGTATTATGACTATGCCATGGCGGCCCCCCTGATGGCGGGGGCTTCTTTGGGGAAGGAGACAAATGTGCTGATCCTTGGTATGGGCACAGGCACCTTTGCTCTCCAATGCAGCCGTTATTTGGAGAATATGCATTTTGAAGGGGTGGAAATTGACGAAAAGATTACAAAACTTGCCAGAAGGTATTTTCGCCTGCCGGAAAATATTCCGGTGATCACCTATGACGGGAGAGCCTATTTGGATGGGGTGGACAAGACATATGATGTGATCATGGTGGATGCCTACCAGGATATTACCATTCCCTTTCAAATGTCCTCGGTGGAATTTTTTACTTCGGTGAAAGAACATTTGAAACCGGATGGGATTTTGGTGGTGAATATGAATATGCGGGGGGAGCAGGAGGGCAGCATCAATGCCTGTTTGGCGGATACCATTTCCAGTGTGTTTCCCTCGGTATATACGGTGGACGTGGCAAATTCCACCAATAGAGAGCTGTTTGCTTCGGAAAGCCCTGCAATGCTTCAAAGGCTGGAGGAGGGAATTGCCGCCCTGCCCCAAGAGCAGGAGCTGGCAGATATGATGGCAAGGGTTCGGGAGGGCCTGACGGTCTATGAACCCGGGGGATATCTTCTCACAGACGACAAGGCTCCGGTGGAGCTTTTGGGTATGGGGATGATGGATTCCATCATCCGCAGCGAGGTAAACTATTATAAGGATATTTACCACCAGGAGGGATGGCAGGGGGTGCTGGAAAGGCTTCGGTAGGCGTCACTGTCTTTCCTGGCCTCCATCGTGACGGCATAGAAAACAACATCCATTTCATCCTTGCATTTGTTTGCAATGCAATCGTACTACAAGATCAAGAAAAATCCAATGCATTACAAACCCATGCATCAGAGAATTTTGACCTCTCTTTATATACAAAGTAAAATTATTTATTTTATTTTTACTAATTTCTGTTAGTTTACACTGGATTCTGACGGAGATGTGGTATATACTGTCTATGAAGGGAGGGAAATCGGGATGAAATTAAGTGATATGAAGGAAGCGGATATTTGTATCCTGCAAAAAATTGAAAGCGGTTACTTTGAAGACCGGGCCAGGGCCATGGGGCTGGTGCAGGGCAGTGTGCTGCGGGTGGTGCGGAACCAGAAAAAAATGCCTCTGCTGATTTATACCCGGGATACCTTGATTGCCATTCATCGGGAGGAAGCAAAGAAAATGGAGGTGGCCTATAATGCATAAAATTGCTCTGCTGGGACAGCCCAACTCCGGAAAATCCACCCTGTTTAACGGACTGACAGGGGCCAGACAGCATGTGGGGAACTGGCCGGGAAAAACCGTGGAAAAGTGTGAGGGAGATTTTTTGGCAGAGGGAGAGAGGATACAGGTGACGGATTTGCCGGGAAGCTATAGTCTGGAGGCAAAATCCCAGGAGGAAGTGATCACCGGAGATTTTATCCGGAGCAAGGAGGCGGACCTGATTTTGGTTTTGGCAGACAGCTCTCAGCTTTCCAGAAGTCTGTATATGCTGGCGGTTTTCTCCCGGCTCCAGGTTCCCTGCATTTTGATATTGAATATGATGGATGTGGCCCAGTCCCAGGGAAAAACCATTGACTGGGAGCTTTTGCAAAACAGGCTGGGGATTCCGGTGATTCCCTTTGTAGCAGCGGATCTTTCCCAGTACAGCCGCTTAAAACAAGCGATTGTAAAGGAATTGAAGGCACCCAGATGTTTAGCCGGTCCTCCCCCCAAGCCCAGGGAGGAATATATTTGGATTGATCGCCTGCTGGAGGGGGTGGTAAAGACAGAAGAAAGGGAGTACCGGCTGTCTGGTTTTGACCGCATTGCCACAGGCCGGATCAGCGGAAAGCTTTTTTCCTTTGGCGTTATGGTGGCAGCTTTTTTTATGTCCATGGTGGTGGCTGCCCCCTTTATGATGTTGGGAAGCCAGATTCCTGCCCTGCTTACCCCTTTCCTAAGCAGGCTGATGGAGCACCTGGGGGTCTTCCCCTTTTTTGCCCAGATTGTCAGCGTGCTGCTGCCCAATACCCTGTATTTTTCCCTGGCCATGGCCGGCTTTGTCTTTGGTGTAAATTTTGTTTTTTCTTTTTTGGAGGATGTGGGTTATATTGCCCGGATTGCCTTTGTATTTGACGGGTCCATGTCCAGACTGGGGGTAACGGGAAAGAGCATTTGCTCCATGCTGATGGGCATGGGATGCACCATTGGAGGCGCCTCCGGGGCACGGGTCATTGATGATTATGGGCAAAGGGTGCTGACCATTGCCCTCACCTGGGCGGTGCCCTGCGCTGCCATCTGGTCCGTGGTGCCGGTGCTGGCTGCCATTTTCTTTGGCTCCGGTATGGCAGTGGTCATGCTGGGGATTGTGGGATACATGGTGCTTTTAATGTGGATCGTATCTTTGGTATTTGGAAAATCCCTTTCTCCCAAGGAAAACAGAAAGGGGATGCTGATGGAGCTGCCTCCATACCATAAGCCCCATTGGAAAAATATTTTCTATGTGGCCTGGATCCGGGCCGAGGATATTTTTGTCCGGGCACTGCGTACGGTATTTGTAATTTCCGTAGTGTTTTTTGGACTTTCTTTTTCACCAGGGGGAGATATTCAGGGCAGTCTGTTGTACAAAATCGGCATTGTTATTGAGCCGGTCACCAAACT
>CALISX010000211.1 GCA_938041725.1 uncultured Lachnoanaerobaculum sp. | reverse complement strand
TATCTGCAATTGGATCGCTCATTGTCATGGAATATTTCCTCCTTTTTTACCAACTTGCCTTTTTCACTCCCGGAATCTGGCCCTTATACGCCAGCTCACGGAAACAAATTCTACAGATACCATACTTCCTCAGATAAGCATGGGGACGTCCACAGATTCTGCATCTGGTGTATTCTCTTGTGGAAAACTTTGCCGGACGGGCCTGCCTGATCTTCATTGAAGTCTTTGCCATGAAATCTCCCTCCTATTATTTGAAAAATGGCATATTGAATAAAGTCAAAAGTTCTCTGGCCTCTTCATCCGTATGTGCCGTGGTAACAAAAACAACGTCCATACCCCGAACCTTGTCAATTTTATCGTACTCAACCTCCGGGAAAATCAGCTGCTCCTTAATACCCAAAGCATAGTTTCCCCTGCCGTCAAAGGCATTGGGATTGACACCTCTAAAGTCCCGGACTCTGGGCAGGGCCAGATTGATGAGGCGATCCGCAAACTCATACATCTTCTCTCCCCGCAGGGTAACCTTGCAGCCGATTGCCATTCCCTCTCTTAACTTGAAGTTTGCAATGGACTTCTTTGCCTTGGTAACCACAGCCTTCTGACCGGAAATCACTTCCAGATCCCGAACCGCTGCATCCAAAACCTTGGCATTATCCTTGGCCTCTCCCACCGCCATATTGATGACGATCTTATCCAGCTTGGGAACCTGCAATGGATTCTTATATCCGAACTTTTCTGTAAGCTTCGGAACGATTTCATTTTGGTAAATTTCTCTTAATCTTGCCATTTGTATTCCTCCTCTCTGAATTAATCAATCACCTTGCCGGTTTTCTTGGCAATGCGGTGCTTCTTGCCATCCCGGATCTCAAATCCCACTCTGGTGGGCACCCCATCCACCAAAAGCATTACATTGGAGATGTGAACGGAACCCTCTACGGTAATGATACCGCCGTTTTGGTTTGCCATGCTGGGCTTGGTGTGCTTGGTAATCTTATTGCAGCCTTCCACCACAACCCTGTTTTTCTTGGTGTCCACCTTTAAAACCTTACCGGATTTTCCTCTGTCTTTTCCAGATATGATTCTCACCATATCATCTCTTTTAATCTTTCGCATGACTCCACCTCCTTATAATACTTCCGGAGCAAGGGATACAATCTTCATAAACTGCTTTTCACGCAGCTCTCTTGCCACCGGTCCAAAGATACGGGTTCCTCTGGGAGTCTTGTCATCTTTGATGATGACTGCCGCATTTTCATCAAATCGAATATAGGAGCCGTCTTTTCTCCTGGTCTTATTTACACTGCGGACAACCACGGCCTTTACCACATCGCCCTTTTTAACAACTCCGCCTGGTGTTGCATCTTTTACAGAAGCGACAATAATATCTCCGATATGCGCATATCTTCTGGTGGAGCCGCCCATAACACGGATGGTAAGCAATTCCTTAGCACCTGTGTTGTCGGCCACCCTCAAACGTGTTTCCTGCTGAATCATGCCGGATACTCCTTCCCACGAATTTATTTAGCTTTTTCAAGAATCTGAACAAGTCTCCATCTTTTATCCTTGGACAGGGGTCTTGTTTCCATAATCTTTACAGTATCGCCGGTTCTGCACTCATTGTTCTCATCGTGCGCTTTGAACTTGACGGTTTTCTTCACAATCTTACCATACAGCGGATGCTTTACATTATCCTCAATCGCAACGGTAATGGTCTTATTCATCTTGTCACTGACAACCTTACCCACACGCGTTTTTCTAAGATTTCTCTCCACGATTACTCTCCTTTATCTTACGCCAGCTTAGCCTTTTCCGTGATCACAGTCTGGATTCTGGCAATGTTCTTGCGAACCTCTTTAATCCGGGATGTATTGTCCAACTGACTGGTAGCATTTTGGAATCTTAAATTGAACAGCTCCTTTTTGGCCGAAACCAAAGCCTCTTTTAACTCATCCTGGCTCTTTGCCTTCAACTCATTTACATATTTATTAGCCTTCACTTACTTCACCGCCTTCCAAGTCAGCCTTAGAAACGATCTTGCATCTGCAAGGTAACTTATGCATTGCCAGACGAAGCGCCTCTTTGGCGATATCTTCAGGTACTCCTGCAATTTCAAACATGACCCGGCCCGGCTTTACCACAGCCACCCAATACTCGGTGGAGCCTTTTCCAGAACCCATTCGGGTCTCTGCAGGCTTTGTGGTTACAGGCTTATCCGGGAAAATCTTAATCCAAACCTTACCGCCACGCTTAATGTAACGGGTCATAGCAATTCTGGCTGCTTCTATCTGATTTGACTTAACCCATGCAGGCTCAAGTGCAACGATACCGAACTCTCCGTTTGTTATAGTATTGCCTCTGTGAGCAGCGCCCTTCATAGAGCCACGGAACTGCTTACGATGCTTTACTCTTTTAGGCATTAACATTATTTATCGCTCCCTTCCTTTTTGTTGTTTCCCTTTGTAGGAAGAACTTCTCCAAGGTAGATCCAGCACTTAACACCAACTTTACCATAAGTTGTGTCAGCCTCTGCAAAACCATACTCGATGTCTGCACGAAGTGTCTGAAGAGGAATA
>CALISX010000210.1 GCA_938041725.1 uncultured Lachnoanaerobaculum sp. | reverse complement strand
CCTCCAGGGCTTTGATCTCTCTCTCCCAGCGTTTTGCCTCCCGGGCGGCCTCCTCTAAGACTTTGGAAAGCTGGGCCTGCTCCTCCTCCACCTCCAGGCCGTCCTTTGTGAGCTTGTCATATTCTCCCTTAAGCCCCAGCAGCTCCCTGGCAAATTCCTCTTCCTTTTCCTGCCAGGAAAGAAAATCATGGCGGAGATTGTTTTGCTCCAGCAGGATCTCCTGTCTTTTGGCCTGCAGAGCTTCTATTTCCCCTGTAAGAGCCGCCAAACCTTCCCTGGCCTCCTCCAGGCGCATATTGAGGGAGCTGTATTTTTTCAGAGTGGCTTCCACCTGGCGGCTGAGTTCTTCAATCTCTCTTTTCCGTCCCAAAAGGTTCCCGGCATTTTTAAAGGCACCGCCGCTGAGGGCTCCTCCCGGACTGAAAGACTCTCCCTCCAGGGTAACCACCCGCAGTTCATAATGGTATTTTTTTTCCAGGGCAATGGCATGGTCAATATGATCCACCACCAAAATCCTTCCCAAAAGATTTTCCACCAGCTCCTCATAGGCTTCCTTTGTCCTGACCAAAGAGGAGGCGGTGCCCAGCACCCCAGGCTCTGATAAAAGGGCTTCCTCCTGCCATTTTTCCCCCTTTACTGAAGACAGGGGCAAAAAGGTGGCTCTGCCGTATTTATTTTTTTTCAAGTATTCAATCAAGGCCTTGGCGGTGGCCTCGGAATCCGTCACAATGTTTTGGATCCTTCCTCCCAAAGCCGTTTCAATGGCGGTTTCATAGCCCTTTTGGGTGGTGATAATATCCGCCACCACCCCATGAATGCCAAAAATCCTGTCCCTGGCCTCCATGACCCTTCGAATGGCATTGCCATAGCCATCGTAGCGCTCCGCAATATTTTTTAAAGAATCCAGCCTGGCGCTGTCAGACTGGTAGGCCATCTGGGTTTTAGACACCAGCTCCGCAAGACTGTCCCTTTCCTGCTTCTTATTTTTCCGGTTTTCTTCCCTTTGGGCAATCTCTGCCTCCAGGGCCTTCAGCCCCTCCTCCTGATGCTCTATGGCCCTCCTTTCCTCCTGGATTTTCCGGCCAAACTCCTCCTGCTGGGTTTTCATCTTTAAAAGCTTCTGGGCGGTTTCTGACTTCCGCAGGCGGATCTGCTCCAAAATACCCTGAAGCCTTTCCCCCTTGGCCTTTACATCCCCATGTTCTGTAAAATTCCTGGCAGCAGCATGCTTCAAGGCCTCCAGGGCTTCCTCCTGACGGCGTAAATCCTCATCCTTATCCTGCCTGGCGGCAAAGAGCTGTTCTTCTTTTTGCTGCACCCCCAGCAGCTGGGCCTGGGTTTCATTTTGCTGTGCCTGCAGCTCCTCCCCTTCTTCTTTTTTGGCGGCAATGTCTGCCCCCAGCCCTTCCCTTTGTTTTTGGGCGGCCTCTTTATTTTCCCCCTCCAGGCGGATCTGTTCCTCCAGTCTTGCCATCTGGGCACGTTCCTCCTGCAGGCCGGATACCTTCTCTTCCCTTGCTTTTTGGAGGGCTGCCGACTGTTCTTCCAGTTTTTTTACCGCCTGGTCCATGGCCTCATACTCTGTTTTTGACTTTTCCAAAGAGGAGCGGGCATCCTTTAAATCCCCCTCTAAAATCCCCTCTTTTTTGCCGATTTCTGAAAGATCCCGGTTGAATCCTTCGGTTTCCAGTAAAAACAGATTCACATCATAGCTTTTTAAGCTGTTCCTAAGATCCAAATACCGCCTGGCTGTATCCGCCTGCTTTTTCAAGGGCCCAACCTGCTTTTCCAGCTCCGATAAAATATCATTTACACGCACCAGACTGTTTTGTTCTGCCTCCAGCTTCTTGATGGCCTCAGCCTTTCGCCTTTTGAACTTGGTGATGCCTGCAGCCTCGTCAAAAAGCTCCCTGCGCTCCTCCGGCTTTGCGCTTAGGATCCGTTCCACCTGGCCCTGACCGATGATGGAATAGCCGTCCTTGCCGATTCCTGTATCATAAAACAGCTCGCTGATATCCTTTAGACGGCAGGGGGAGCCGTTGATTCTATATTCGCTCTCACCGGAACGGAAAATTCTCCGGGATACAGTGACCTCCTGAAAGTCAATGGCCAGCTTTTTGTCCTCATTGTCCAGGGTAATGGCCACATAGGCAAAGCCCAGAGGCCTTCGCAGCTGGGTTCCTGCAAAAATCACGTCCTGCATATTTCCCCCCCGCAGCTGCCTGGCACTTTGCTCCCCCAGTACCCAGCGCACTGCATCGGAAACATTGCTTTTCCCCGAACCATTGGGGCCCACGATCCCTGTAATACCATTATGGAACTCAAATACGATTTTATTGGCAAAAGACTTAAATCCCTGTATTTCAATCCGTTTTAAATACATTCCCTTTTCCTTTAGATTTCACCGATTTTTTGAAGCGCTGCAAAGGCCGCCTTTTGCTCTGCGGATTTCTTGCTCTTTCCCTCTGCCCGTCCCAACTCCTTATCCTCTAAGTATACCCCAACCTGGAAGGTTTTTAAATGGTCCGGACCGGACTGGGACAAAAGCCGGTACTGCAAAGGGGATTCGGTTTTGGCCTGCACCGCCTCCTGGAGGATCGTCTTGCTATCATAAAAGAAAACTTTCTGGTCATAATCATTTAAAATCAACCGAAGCACCATTTCTTTTGCATTAGCAAAACCACCATCAAGATAAACACTGCCGATCAAGGCTTCAAAGGCGTCGCTTACCACACTGGCCCGGCTTCTTCCCCCGCTGGCATCCTCTCCCTTTCCCAGCTGCAAAAACTCTCCCAGGCAGATCCCCTCTGCACAATAGGCCAAAGCCGGTTCACATACAAAACTGGCCCGCAGCTTCGTCAACTCCCCCTCTGTTTTATCCGGATATCTTTCATAAAAAAATTCGCTGCTTACCAGCTCCAGTACCGCATCTCCCAAAAATTCCAGTCTTTCATTGGAACCCATTTTCCCCAAATGCTTTTCATTGGCATAGGAGGTATGGGTCAGAGCCTGCTCCAAAAGCCCCCTGTCCTTAAAATGGTATCCGATCAAATCCTGAAAACGGGAAAGTTCCCTTTGATCCATGGTTTTCCTTTCTAAAACTACAGGGCAGACTGATGCCCTTGTCCTTTGCCCCATTGATGGAAGGAAGGGAGGCCAACGAAGCCTCCCTTCCCAGCCCAACTCCCTTCTTTAGTTCAGCGCCTTCTTTATTTCTTCCACTGCATCGGAAACTGTGGCGATTTTTTCCGCCGTTTCCTGGGGAATCTCCAGTCCGAACTCCTCTTCAATGGCTGTGATAATTTCAAACAAATCCAGGGAATCCGCCCCCAGATCGTCGATAAAGGATGCATTGATATCAATGGTTTCCTCATCTATGTTCAGTACATCTGCAATG
>CALISX010000209.1 GCA_938041725.1 uncultured Lachnoanaerobaculum sp. | reverse complement strand
ATTTACCGATGACGGGATTCCTTTAATGAATGAGGAGCTGGTGCGGGAAGCCATGGTGCAGGCCAGAAAGCTGAAAATGCCCCTGTGCTTTCATGAGGAGAATCCGGCCTTTGTGTTTCAAAGCGGCATCAACCGGGGAGAAGTGGCCCGATCCATGGGGCTGGAGGGAGCGGACAGAGAGGCGGAAAGCTCCATGGTGCTGCGGGACTGTAAGCTGGCTAAGGAAACCGGAGCCTTGATTCATATCCAGCATATCAGTGCCAGGGAAAGTGTGGACATTGTGCAAAAGGCCAAGAGGCTGGGGGTGAAGGTTTATGCTGAGGCCACCCCCCATCATTTTTCCCTTACCCAGGAGGCGGTGGTGCGGTTTGGTACTTTGGCCAAAATGAATCCCCCTCTGCGCACAGAGGAGGATCGTATGGCGATTATTGAAGGGCTAAGGGATGGAACCATTGATATGATTGCCACAGACCATGCTCCCCACAGCGTGGAGGAAAAGTCCATGGCCTTTGTCTATGCACCCAGCGGCATCCTGGGTTTGGAAACCAGCTTTTCCCTGGGATTGATGCATCTGGTGGAGCCGGGGTATTTGTCTTTGCTGCAGCTTATGGACAAAATGAGCTGCCAGCCTGCCAGGCTTTACGGGCTGGAGGGAGGAAGCCTGAGGGAGGGAGACCCGGCGGATCTGGTGGTATTTGATCCCCAGGCTTACTGGAACTATGAAAAAAGCGAAAGCAAATCTCAAAATTCCCCCTGGCTGCATTCTACATTAAAAGGAAAGATTCTTTACACCTTTTGCCGGGGGATGATAGAATATACTGGAGACAGGGATTAAAACATGGGGAGGCAGCGGGCCGAAGGGTCTGCTGCCTCCCCATGTTATTCCACAGACTGATATATTTTTGTTGAAAAAACTTGAAAAACAAAGGAATAAGTAGTATCTTAAAATTGTGAAAAGGTTGTTATAGTAAGCTTTTGTGATGCCTTTTGGCATCATTTAGAGTAAGGTTGGTGGTGATCTTAGGGGTGCATGGTAATAGCAAACCAGAAAGAGAGGAACTTTCTATGGCAACATTTATGATTGGTCTTGTAATTCTAATTCTTGGCGGCATGCTCATGGGGCGGCTTTGCGATCATGTTTTCCAGCCTGATGACAGGGAAACCCCGGCCTATGCCAAACAGGATGGCGTGGATTTTGTACCCATGCCCACCTGGAAAAATGCATTAATCAACCTGTTAAATATTGCAGGTACCGGTCCCATTCTCGGACCGATTCAGGGTATATTGTTTGGTCCCATTGCGCTCCTTACCATTCCCATCGGCAATGTAATAGGCGGTGCCGTGCATGACTATTTTGCAGGTATGATTTGTACCAGAGACGGAGGCTCGCAAATGCCGGAGATGGTGCGCAGATATACAGGCAAAGCCGTATTTTGGGTCTATGACATCTTTGTATGCGTGCTGCTGCTGTTGGTGGGAACCGTTTTTATCTATACTCCTGGAGACATTACGGCTACCCAGGTTTTTGGGTTCAGCGGTGCTCCTACAGAGGCTTCCACATGGATTATTTATATTGCAATATTTGTATATTACCTTGTGGCAACGGTGTTCCCCATTGATAAGATCATAGGCCGGGTGTACCCTATATTTGGTGCCATTTTGATCTTTTCAGCCCTGGGTGTATTCGGCGCCATGGTGATCTTCCATTATCCCCTTGTGGAAATTTGGGGCAGCTGGAATACGTCTTCCTTTAATTACGGAGATTACTTTAGAACCCAGAATTTTATTCCGATTTTCTTCGTAACAGTGGCTTGCGGTATTCTTTCAGGATTCCATTCCTCTCAGACAGCTCTTGTGGCTCGTACCATTAAAAGCGAGAAAAACGGTAAAATGACTTTCTACAATATGATGGTTGTGGAGGGATTTATCGCCATGGTGTGGGCAGCAGGTACCATGGCGCTGATTCAGTTTACCGCTGCCAATGGGGGAATTTCCATGGTATTTGATG
>CALISX010000208.1 GCA_938041725.1 uncultured Lachnoanaerobaculum sp. | reverse complement strand
TTATACGCCTCTGCCATCTTGGTTAATTCGGCATCCAGATCCTCCTGGCTCACTTCAATATTCTCTGCCTTGGCAATCTCCTCCAGCACCAGTCTGGTGCGGATCTGGGAAATGGCCTGGGGCTTAAACTGCTCCCGCACCTGTTCCTTGGTCATGCCCGTCAGCTGAAGATACTGATCCAGGGTAATGCCCTGGCTTTCCATCCTTCTGGCATAATCCGCCATCAATCCGTCAATCTGGGCCTCTGCCATGGGATCCGGAATTTCTATCTGGGCCGCATTGGCTACCTTATCCACAATGGCATTTTCATTCAAGGTTACAGCCCTTTTGGACTTGGCCTCCTTCAGCTTCTTCTTCAGGTCTTCCTTATATTCCTCCAGTGTTTCAAACTCACTGATCTCAGAGGCAAAATCATCGTCAATTTCCGGCAGTTCCTTCCTTTTCACTTCCTTCAGCGTACAGGCAAACACGGCCTCCTTCCCTGCCAGATCCTTCATCTGATAGTCTTCCGGAAAGGAAACCTTTACGTCAAAGCTGTCCCCGGCATTATGCCCTGCAATCTGATCCTCAAATCCGGGAATGAAGGTTCCGGATCCCAGCTCCAGAGGATAGTCCTCCCCCTTGCCACCGTCAAAGGCCACACCGTCAATGCTGCCTTCAAAGTCCAGAGTCACATTGTCCCCGATCTCAGCCGGTCTGTCCTCTACGGTAATCAGCCGGGAATTCCTCTCCTGCTCGCTCTTTAAGGCAGAGTCCAGATCCTCCTGGGTCACTTCCTCTTCGGCTCTTTGCACCTCCACACCCTTATATTCTCCCAAAACAACATCGGGACGTACAGCCACCTCCACAGTATATACAAAGTCCTCATCCTTATTTACCTTTTCCAGATTGATCTGGGGTCTGGAAACAATATCCAGTCCTGACTCTTTGGCTGCCTCGGGATAGGACGCATCAATGGCTGCATCCACGGCATCCTCCAGCAAGGCCCCTACACCATACATCTTCTCCACCATACTCTGAGGCGCTTTACCCTTCCGAAACCCCGGCACATTAAACCTGCCTTTGTTTTTCTGAAAGGATTTATCAATTGCTTTATTAAAATCGGCGGCAGGAACTGTCACCGTCAGTTTTGCCATACTTTTCTCTAAATTCTCCACCTGTACGTTCATACCATTCTCCTTTGTATTGTGCCTCGTAACACATCTAAGCGGTAATTATAACACAAAGATTTATGGCATTCAATCCCCGAAAAGCCTTGTATTTAGGCAAATATCTGATGTTAAACCTCTGAAAGAAAGGGGCAAAATCAGAGGAGAGAGTCCTGTTTTTTTCTCCACTGCGGGGGAGTGTCTCCGCCTCTTGTATTATGGTATGTGTTTTAGCCATGGTGGGTGGGAGTACAATAAAATCCGCTGGTTTACACCTCTGGAATTTTCATGTATGCTTCTGCCAGGAGGAATTGTACCATGGACCAAATCCAGAATAAAGAATCTCATAAGGAAATTGAAAGAAAGTTTCTGATTCACCGCCTCCCCTCCCATATGGCCTCCTACCCCTGTTTTCATATTACCCAGGGATATCTGTGCCGGGAGCCTGTGGTGCGGGTGCGAAAAGAAAATGAGGACTATATCCTTACCTACAAGGGGAAAGGGCTGCTCTCCCATACGGAGTACAACCTTCCCCTCACGAAAGAGGCCTTTGAAGCCCTCATTCAAAAATGCGAGGGAAGCCTTATTCAAAAAAAACGTTATAAAATCCCCCTGCCTGACGGACACATCGCCGAGGTAGATTTGTTCCAAGGCCAGCGGGAGGGCACCCGTCTGGTAGAAGTGGAGTTTACATCCCTGGAAGAGGCCCGCTCCTTTTCCCCTCCAGAATGGTTCGGGGAGGATGTGACCCAAAACCCGGATTACCACAACTCTAATATGTAGTGTATAAGTCCCCGGACGGCGACAGAATAGCCGCCATGCTCGCATGAGCGGATATTCTGGCATCGGACGGGACAACA
>CALISX010000207.1 GCA_938041725.1 uncultured Lachnoanaerobaculum sp. | reverse complement strand
TTTTTATATCTGCCAAACGGGCCATATGGGCTTCCAAATCCTCCTTATTGTTGTAGGCCGTTCCATAAATCCTCTGGAGCCTTGCCTTATTGGAATCCCCCCGCCAATAGGCCATGGAGGAGGAAATCAGCTTAAAGGCTTTGATGCCCTTGGTGCTTTGTAAATGGGGGCCTGCACAAAGATCCGTAAAATCTCCCTGGCGGTAAAAGGAAATTACCGCCTCCTTTGGCAGATCCTGTATCAGCTCCACCTTATAGGGCTCCTCCCTGTCCTCCATAAAACGAATGGCTTCTTCCCTGGGAAGTTCAAATTTTTCAATTTTCTCATTTTCTTTAATGATTTTTTTCATTTCCCCTTCCAGCTTATCCAGGTCCTCTCTGGATAAGGGATCCGCCTCAAAGTCATAGTAAAAACCTTCTGCAATGCTGGGACCGATGGCCAGCTTAACCTGGGGGAAAAGTCGCTTCATAGCCTGGGCCAGCACATGACTGGCAGAGTGGCGGATAATGGGCAGTGCCCTTTCATCTTTTTCCGTAAGGATTTCCAGGCTGCAGTCCTGGTCCAACACATCCCGCAAATCATGAACCTCTCCGTCCACCAGGCCCCCCACAGTGGCCCGGGCCAGTCCTTGGCTTAAATCGGCGGCAATCTCCAAAATAGACATACTTTGGCTGTATTCCTTTACGCTTCCATCTTTTAATGTAATTTTCATCATTACTCCTCTCTAATTCAGGCTCTGGGCTTTCCTGATGATTTGGGTGGGTCGACACCGAAAGCTTCCAGGCCGTGGGCCGGCAGCATCATACATATAGCATCACTTCGCTGCAAGACAGTTTCCAGGCCGCTATATAGAAAAATCGCCCTTAAGCAGAGATCTGCCTAAGGACGATATTTCTACCGCGGTTCCACCTTAATTGTTTTCACCACTCAAAGATTATAACGTAATCAACGGACTGGATTAGAGTCACTCAGAGCCGGTTTTCATCCAAATTCCTGTAAAGGGCTTCCACCATTCCCCTTCTCTCTGAAACATTCCTTTGGACTACTCTTCTCTTCATCGTTTTAGTATATAAGTGTATAAGTCCCCGGACGGCAAACATGTGGATGCTGTGCTTGCACAAGC
>CALISX010000206.1 GCA_938041725.1 uncultured Lachnoanaerobaculum sp. | reverse complement strand
CTGATTCTTTCTCCCCCAGCAGCTCTTCCATGGTTACCCTAAGATTTGTTCTCTTTCGGGAACGATCTGGGTAAAAAAAATAGAAATATCCTTCCTATCAATTTTAAACAGCGTAGCCAGGGTTGCCAATTCATCTGCGCCTATTGGGACAAATCCATTTTCTCTTTTTGCATACCAAGCCCTTGTTTTTCCCATTTTCTTAGCAACATCTTCCTGTGACATTCCATTAGCAATCCGTTCTGCCTTCAATCTCTTCAAGTCCAATTGCAATCTCTATCACCTCCTTTTATGTTCCCCGTATAGCCGATAGGACAGCTTAATAGACTATCTCAGAAACAACAAAAACAGGCCAACTATAACCACCAGCAACTGCAGCACTTTCCAGATCAAAAGCAGTATCTTCCTTGCCATTTCCTTGCTTAACCCATGAAAAAATGGTATATTTTTGAGTAAGGGAAGGGCTTTCGCCCCATCCCTTGTGGGTTTTATTTGATACTGTTAAGTATCATATAAATTACGGTGACCAGAGTGCCGATCTCTAGGGCCAACCTGATGAGCTTGCCAACCAGTATGGTAAGCTCATCAATTATCTTATACCATTTTTTCATTGGGCTTCTCCTTTCTTTTTTCTTATGCTCTCTCAAGCATGTTTGTATTATACCTTATTCGTTCCCGTTTGTCAACATTATTATCCGTAATAATATAATATTGTTTCTTTTTGGGAACTGTGCTATATTAAAATCGGAGGTGACAAATGAGAACAAATGATGAAATTATTGATTTAATCAAGTCAATATGCATTGAAAAAGATATATCTCTCAGCGAATTGGCACGGCGTACAGATATGGCAAAATCGGCAATATCAAGGTATTTTAATAAGTCCAGACAATTCCCATTAAATAGGGTTAATACATTTGCTAAAGCCTTAAATACTACTCCAGAGTACCTTCTTGATGTATCTCCTGTAGATAAGAGCGCAAGTATAGAACTAATGTCAATATATAATGAGCTTTGTCCTCCTAGACAGGAAAAGGTAATGATCTATGCAAAAGAGCAGCTGGAAGATCAATCCGGGAAGTTTTTACGGGAAGAAGAAACTACACCGTATAAACCCATTATTCCTTTGTGTCAATACCCCTATGTCGTAGGTGGTGCAAGTGCCGGATCTACATCTTTCATGATGGATGCAAACATTGAGACACTGCAGGCACCTGTCAAGGAAGGGGCCGACTTTATCATCTCTGTAAGTGGGGACAGCA
>CALISX010000205.1 GCA_938041725.1 uncultured Lachnoanaerobaculum sp. | reverse complement strand
TTTGGAAACGGGTCTGGCGGTTTGAAATAAAGCAAAAGGCAATGGTTTCATTGCACAGGGCCAGCTTTTGTACCAGTTCCCCAATATGGGCTCCCTCTGTCAGGGGAGAGCGAAGAAATTTTTTCCTGGCGGGAGTATTGTAAAAGAGGTCCCGGACAATCATTGTGGTGCCCTCCGGGGCCCCCACCTCCTCAAAGCATTCCTCCTCTCCCCCGGAAAGCACCAGCCGGGTACCCGTCAGGTTTCCCGTCGTCCGGGTGATGATTTCGCATCTGGATACCGCTCCGATGGAGGAAAGGGCTTCTCCCCGAAACCCCAGACTTTCAATGGCCTCCAAGTCCTTTTCCGAGGAGATTTTGGAGGTGGCATGGCGCAAAAAGGCCTTCCGAACCTCCTGTGGAGCAATGCCTGCGCCATTGTCCGTTACCCGGATCATGGCGCATCCCCCCTCGGTAATTTCCAGAGTAATGGCACCGGCTCCCGCATCAATGGAATTTTCCAAAAGCTCCTTTACCACAGAGGCAGGGCGCTCCACCACCTCCCCCGCTGCAATTTTATCAATGGTTTTTTGATCTAAAACATGAATCATACTTATATCCGGTTTTTGATTTTATTTTGCAACCGGTACAAACAGTTCAGGGCATCCAAAGGGGTCATGGAGGAAATGTCATACTCCTTAATTTCCCGAATAATATCATCATCCCTTACCACGTCAAAAAGGGAAAGCTGGCCTGCTTCCATGGCATTTTGCCTTTGAATGGGCTTTCTTTTCCCGGGAGCCGGGGAATGGGCGGCGATTTCCCGGGCTTTGGTGGCAATATCCGCCCCGGAAAGCTCCTCCACCAGCTCCTTTGCTCTGTTGATGACTGATTCCGGCACCCCTGCCAGCTTGGCCACCTGGATTCCGTAGCTTTTATCCGCTCCTCCCGGAATAATTTTTCGCAAAAAGAGAATATCCTCCCCCTGCTCCTTTACGGCAATGCAGTAATTGTTGACCCCAGGCAGGCTTCCCTCCAGCTCGGACAGTTCATGATAGTGGGTGGCAAAAAGGGTTTTTGCCCCCAGCCTGGGATTTACAATATGCTCTACAGTGGCCCAGGCAATGGAAAGGCCATCAAAGGTGGAGGTTCCCCTGCCGATTTCATCCAGAATAATCAGGGATTTCTTTGTGGCACTGCGCAGAATATTGGCCACCTCTGTCATTTCCACCATAAAGGTGGACTGGCCGCTGGCCAGATCATCCGAGGCCCCCACCCGGGTAAAGATCCGGTCGCTGATACAGATATTGGCGGATTCTGCAGGCACAAAGGAACCGATTTGAGCCATCAGGGCAATTAAAGCGGTTTGCCGCATATAGGTGGACTTTCCCGCCATATTGGGGCCGGTGATGATGGACATACGTTTTTTGGCCCCGTCCAAATAGGTGTCATTGGCAATAAAGCCTCCAGGACTTAACATGGTTTCCACCACAGGATGCCTGCCGTTTTTAATGTCCAAAATCCCCTTTTCATTTATTTTCGGCCTGGTATAGCGGTTCTTCTCCGCCACCGCAGCCAGAGAAACCAAAGCATCCAAAACCGCAATGGCCTTGGCGGTTTTCTGGATCCGCAGTATATTGTCCCCCAGGGTATCTCTGATACCGGTGAACAGTTCATATTCCAGGTTGTTCAGCTTATCCTCTGCCCCTAAAATCACTTCCTCCAGCTGCTTTAACCGGTCTGTGGTATAGCGCTCTGCATTGGTCAGGGTTTGCTTTCGGATAAAATGGGGAGGAACCTGGTTTTTAAAGGTATTGGTTACCTCAAAATAATAGCCAAAAACCTTGTTGTATTTGATCTTTAAGGATTTAATGCCCGAAGCCTCTTTTTCCCTGCTTT
>CALISX010000204.1 GCA_938041725.1 uncultured Lachnoanaerobaculum sp. | reverse complement strand
GTTAAATGTTCAATATCTACCCAAGCAGATGTGGTAATCTCGCCTCCCACTAGCGCCATACCTGTTTTCACATAAGTTTCGCAAGCGACACGAGCTTTAGGATCCTGCTTTAAAATTTCATCCAATACTGCATCGGAGATTTGGTCGGCAATTTTATCCGGATGTCCTTCGGATACGGATTCTGAAGTAAATAATCTTCTTTCTTTCATACTCTCTCCTGTCTTATCTGCAGATATGAAATAGATTAAGAGGGAGAAAAGGAAGTTAGTACGTCCTAACCGCAATTTCCAACCGAAAGGTACAGGCTTCCAGCTATACAAAAAAGCCCACCTAAGTGGACTCTCAAAAAATCCACTCATTGCTCGATTTCTCGCTCAGGCTGGCACCTTCCGCTTAGGGGGTTGCCGTGACATCATAGATCCCTTCTCTCCGTCACTCTTAATAAGTGTTGATTGTTATTAAATTTTTCAGTGTCTTGCACTGGGTATGTAGTATAGCATGATTTCTATGGGGTGTAAAGATAAAAATCCTTAGGATGACATTTTAATTTGCATAATTTAATTACTCTAAACTTAATGAGCACATCCTACCAAACCGGTTCATCGGACAAATCATATAGATTGATAAATGCCGATGGGTAGACCCAGCTGGGAAGAAGAATCGGCTCTCTGACCACAGGGTATACAGGATACCATTCCATAACCCGATAGGCCTGACACATCTCTCCCTTGATATCCCGTTCCTCCGGTATTTTCTCAACTTTACATAAATATACTTTCTGGGGACCGCCAAAAGAAACAGAGATCTTTGGAGGCTTCATTTCACCTTCAAGCCATACATCCTTCACCTTCTTAGCTGGATAAAAACCAGTTTCATCCCCCACGATACTCCATCCGGTTCCTGTATCGTAATTTCCCTTTAACAGAATAAAATCACCGCACTTTACAAAATCTTCTTCCTTCACTGTATACTTTACAGGGACCCATGCAACCATCATATAGACCGCTGCCAGAATCCCTAAAAAGCATAAACCAACTGCTGCTGCTTTAACCATCCGTTTCAGCATGACTCCTGCCATTTCCCTTTGCCCCCCTGGTTTTAACACTGTCCCTCTGATTAGCCGCCATCTTCTCTTGCTGCGCAGACTTATATCTATGGTGGTGCCGGCCCCCGGTATGGGGGCCGGCTGATTTTTCATACCTTCCTCATTCTACTCCTCTCCAGCCATCCCTATTCTGTTGCTCCGTTGGAATAAGGCAGCCTCCCCTGGTTACACTGGTTCAAAGAATGTATCCGGGTGATTTGGATCAAAAATCTCGTTGGCCCACATAAGGGTTACCAGATTCTCTGTATCAGACAGATTGATAATATTATGTGTATAGCCCGGAAGCATGTGAACTGCCTGTATCTTTTCACCCCATACTTCAAATTCAATCACTTCCTCTGTTCCGATTTTCCGTTCCTGAATCAGACCATGGCCTGCCACCACCATGAAAAACTCCCACTTGGCATTATGCCAATGCTGTCCTTTGGTAACACCGGGCTTCGAGATATTGACAGAAAACTGTCCATGGTCTGTGGTTTTCAGCAGTTCCGTAAAACTGCCCCGTTCATCACAGTTCATTTTCAAATCAAAGGCCATCTTTTCCCGGGGCAGATAGGAAAGATACATGGAATACAGCTTCTTTTCAAAACTGCCGGAAGCAATCCGGGGCATAATCAAATTCTTTGGTTGATCATGGAAGGTATAAAGCAGTTTTACAATCTCTCCCAGGGTGGCCTTATGGGTCACAGGGGCATAGCAGTAGCGGCCGGATTCATCTGCCCTGGCAGTCAATCCATCATATACCGTCCCCGCAGCCACTTCACCGGCCTTGGGGTACTCCGCCCTGTGGGGATGCCCTTCCATAGCATCATACATTTCTTCCAGCAGATCCTCAACAAAAAGCATTTCCAATTCCACATTGGGATCATTCACAGTGATCGGCAAATCATTGGCAATGTTATTGCAAAATGTTCCCACAGCGGAGTTATAATTGGGACGCACCCATTTCCCCACCAGGTTGGGAAAGCGGTATACATAAACAGCAGCGCCGGTTTCGGCAGCATAGGAGAAAAACAGCTCCTCTCCCTCCCGCTTTGACAGGCCGTACTCTGAGGTGCCAAAACGCCCGGCCAAAGTGGCCTGAAGGGAGGAGCTCAGCATAACGGGGCAGGTATTATGATGCTTCTTCAGGATGTTCAGCAGCTGAGATGCAAAACCAAAATTCCCCTCCTTGAATTCTTTGGGATCCTGAGGCCGGTTTACCCCGGCCAGATGGAACACAAAATCACAGTTCTTACAAAACCTGTCCAAGTCTTCCGGAGGACTGTTCAGGTCATATTCATAGACGGATTCGATCTTCAGATCGGGTCTTGTCCTGTTCTTCCCGTCTCTTATACATTTCAAATTCTCCACCAGATTCCGCCCAAGAAATCCCTTTGCACCGGTTACCAATATTTTCATACATCTTTTCTCCAGACCATCTTATTCACCACTCCCACATAGCTCTGGATGATCTTTACAACCTTATCCGACACATTTATATCCCTGTAATCGGGCACGGGAACCGCTCCCCCGTTCTTCTCCTTCTCAATCATCTCCACAGCTGTATCCACCGCCTGCAACAGTCCCTTTGTGTCAATACCCGACAGGATAAAACAGGCCTTGTCCAAAGCTTCCGGACGTTCCGTGCTGGTGCGGATGCATACAGCCGGAATGGGATGACCGATGGATGTAAAAAAGCTGCTCTCCTCCGGCAGTGTTCCGGAATCGCTGACCACTGCAAAGGCATGCATCTGCAGACAATTATAATCATGGAACCCCAGGGGCTCATGCTGCACTACCCGGGGATCCAGCAGAAAGCCGCTGCTCTCCAGCCGCTTTCTGCTTCTGGGATGGCAGGAATACAGGATCGGCATATCATACTTTTCAGCCATATGATTGACTGCTGTAAAAAGACTGGTGAAGTTCTTTTCCGTGTCAATATTTTCCTCCCTGTGTGCTGAAAGAAGAATGTATTTCCCCTTTTCCAATCCCAGCCGGGTATGAATATCCGAAGACTGTATCTCCTTTAAATTCTCTGTCAATACCTCTGCCATGGGAGAACCTGTAACAAAGGTCCGCTCCTTTGGAAGCCCGCAGTCTGCCAGATAACGCCGTGCCTGTTCTGAATAGGCCAAATTGACATCGGAAATAATATCTACGATTCTCCGGTTGGTCTCCTCCGGCAGACATTCATCCTTACATCTGTTTCCCGCTTCCATATGGAAGATAGGGATATGAAGTCTTTTTGCAGATATAGCAGAAATGCAGACGCTTTGCGCCGATCACACTCAAACAGCTGTTGGTATCCCCCAGCACCAGCACAGCCTCCGGCTTTAGTTCAACCATGGCCTTATAGGAAGCAGCAATGATATTGCCCATGGTCTCTCCCAGATCCGCCCCCACCGCTTCCAGATACAGCTCCGGAGCATCCAGACCCAGATCCTTAAAGAACACGCCATTTAAGGTGTAGTCATAGTTTTGACCGGTATGAACCAGTATTGTGTCAAAATATTGACGGCATTTTTTAATCACAGCAGCCAGCCGGATAATCTCCGGCCTGGTGCCCAGAATAATCATCAATTTGATCCTGCCGTTTTCTTTCCAAGAAACATTCATGTATTCCTTCTTTCCAACCTGCCAAAGGACGCAGACTTATATGCATGGTGGTGCCGGCCCCCCGGGATGGGGGGTATAACCGCCGGCTGCGGATCAGGCCTCCACCAGATGGGGGCGGCCCTCCAGTTCTTCCTGCACATAGTCAGTGGTAAGAATCTTTGCAACGACTCCCTCCACATCCAAAAGATTTGTGTTATGGGAGGTATAGGCCTCGTCTCCCTCTGTGGTCACGGTTCCCTCCACATAGAACTTGTCATAGTTGAGCCCCCGGGCATCTGGGGCGATCCGATAATACTGTCCCATGTCTGTAGCACGCAGATGCTCCTCCTTGGTCATCAAGGTTTCAAACAGCTTTTCTCCATGACGGCTGCCGATGATTTTCTTCTCCGTCTGGCCAAAGAGCTTCATCACGACATCTGCCAAAGTTCCCATGGTACTGGCATCCGCCTTCTGTATAAACAAATCCCCTGGCTCCGCATGTTCAAAGGCAAAGGCAACCAGATGAACCGATTCATCCAAATTCATGAGAAAACGGGTCATACTGGGATCCGTAATGGTCACAGGCGCTTTTCTTTTAATCTGATCAATGAACAGAGGAATGACAGAGCCCCGGCTGCACATGACATTGCCATAACGGGTGCAGGCCAGAATCGTACCGCCGCGCTGGAAGGCTGTCTGTGCCCGTGCCTGCACAACCTTCTCCCCCACAGCCTTGGTCATACCCATTGTATTGATGGGGTAAGCAGCCTTGTCAGTAGAAAGGAAGACCACACGCTCCACCTGATTCTCCACAGCAGAGGTGATCACATTGTCTGTTCCTATAATATTGGTTCGTACAGCCTCCATGGGAAAGAATTCGCAGGAAGGCACTTCCTTCAAAGCAGCAGCATGGAAGACATAATTGGCCCCGTACATCACATCTCGAACAGAGTCAATATTTCGCACATCTCCGATATAGAACCGGACCTTCCCTGCATAGTCAGGATATTGTGCCTGAAGCATATGCCGCATCCAATCCTGTTTCTTTTCATCCCGGGAAAAAATACGAATCTCCCCGATATCGGAGGTTAGGAAATGTTTCAAAACGGTGGAACCAAAAGAACCTGTTCCTCCGGTGATCACAAGTGTCTTTCCTTTAAAGGCTTCTGTAATTTGCATGGTATCTATCCTTTCTTTCCGCAGCCAGCATTGGCTTTATTATAATCAGGCATGATTGACTTTTAAGCTTTCCGTATTAAAGCTTCCCGTATTAATCGGAAATAAATCTCCAAACTTTCTATCATATTCCGGCGGATCGAAGGGGCCTATTCCACCATAGTGTAAAAAGGTCAATTCACCAAATATAATCTGATTGAACTCATGGTACAGATCAACCCGAACCAAAGGAAAATCCTTTGAAAGCTTGCTGGCATAGTCCAGCATATCATTCCATCTTTCAGGTTTTTGCAAGGTGCATTCTGCATTTGGATGACCGTTTTTTACAGGTATCCACTCCCATTCAGGCGTGAAATAGTCGAACTTGGCCGTGCCATCACGTCTATCGCTTGCCACGAAAAGCACTTTGGGTTCTCCGTAGGAGCAGAAAATTTTGTAGTCCTTCGGCGGCTTTCCATCCTCCGTTTTAATTATTTTTTCACAGATAATCTTCCGTTTAATTCCCTCATAGCTGTATTCAACCCGTTCCAAGCCGAACTCAGCCTTCATCCATTTGCGCAGTTTCTTCTTTGCATCTTCAATGTCCAAGACATTCTTATCATAACAAATGATATTGCCTCCGGAACCGTGGTTACATTTAAGAACAAACTCCTGGGGTATTTCCTCCCAATCAATTTCGTCAACTGAATCGTAGACTGTGTACAATTCGTTGAGTATTTCAGAGCATCCCTTTGCACATACAAAGTCCCTTACAGCATACTTATCCGTGCATTGGCATACCACAGGATTCTTCCAGTAATCATGCAGCTTCAGGTACTGCATTTTTTCATTCAGTGTTTTAGGCTCTTTCAAGTCAGGAAGATAGCCCATACAGTTCTTAAATCGGCTTTTCGTAGCGGCCATTGGTGCCAATAAGGCATAAGAACGCCAAAAAAACCTGTACCTCATCCAATAAATGTCATGGATCCATTGAATTCTCATTATCATTCTCCTTTAATCACATTAACAATATCTTGTATAGAAGTAACCACATAACCCACATACTCTCGTGTTGCCTGAAAGAAAAGCGGAGCGATCAAACAGCTTGTCACTTCCGTCACAAGGGTTGCAGCCGCTGCACCATTCATCCCAAATCTGGGAATTCCAATTGCGTTTAGTATCAGATTGACCACAACACCGCAGACTAAAATCTGCTTGATATACTTTTGCTTGTTCTCGCTGATCATCCATATAGCCCGTGTGTATGAGAGCGATGCAAAAACCGTTGACCAGATCATAAATAACAATGGTCCCCGGGCCGGCGCAAACTCCCCGCCATACAGTACATTAATAATAAAATGAGATAATACTGTAACAACCAGGGCAAATATAACGCCTATCCAAAAGGTTACACCCGTAACCTGTTTGATTCGTCTTATGTATAGCTTTTCATCCCTGTTTTTCAATTCCATAATCAAGGGACGGGCCGAATTTGCAATGGCCTGGGGGATAAAAAGCCACATATGGCAGATGGTAGATGCCGCAGCATAATATCCCACACTTTTTTGATTCATCATCTTGCCGATCATGATGCGGTCCATCTGGTTATAGATGACAGCCATCAAGGATGAAATAATCAGGTGATAACTGAGGCTGATCAGGCGCTTACCTACTGATCCATTCCATTGCAGCCTGTGTTTTCCATCCCTTTGATAGCAGATCACAAAAAGAACGGCTATCAACAGGGCATCCAAAGATGTTGCAAAGGCAAACCAGATAACGCTTTTCCCGGTTATCAGAAGCCACACCCGGTAAACAGACATACCGGTATAGGCGATACATTTGACAACCGAAGAAACCTTTGAACGCAACAGGGATTGATACCAGGTATCAATGATATGAAAGGCATTAAACAGCAGTATCAAAGACTGCAGGAATGCAACAATCAGCAATATCCTGTCTCCCGGATTCATCACTGCTACAATAATGTAGACCGCAGCCATGGATAGCAAACCGGCTGCCAGCCGCATCACAATGCTGGAGCCAAGAATGATCCCCTCCTGGTCCCGGTTATCCACCATCTCCTTAACCACAATTCCCTCTAAGCCCAGGGCGCAGGCAATGATGAAAAAAGAGATATACGAGGCGGCATAGTTTATGGTTCCATAATTACCTGGGCCAAGGTATCTGGCACTGATCACCCCAATAACCAGTGAAAGAAGCATCTGGTATATCTGGGCAAACATGATCCAACCGGTGTTATGTATAAATTTGCTTTTAAATAATCGCTGTACTATTCGCATCTGCTCTTACTTCTTTCCTCCGTGCATCCTGTGCAATACCGCATCAATCAATCCGCTCCAGCCAAGGTGAAGTGTCTGTTTCCAGTGGAGACTTCTCACATCATAGCGTGTCAGAATGTCCCTGTTCACCTTTGGTGCCTTCGCCGGTGTATGCAAATCATAGACAAATATTCCTTCCCCAGGAGAGGGCCTCAGGCCATTTATCTCCACAGGTCTGTAACGGAGCTGGACTTTTCTAACCACCTTATAGGGCAGGGCCTTGGTGGAGATCACATAGTCTGCATCTCCATATCCGGTTCTGTTTCCATAAAAATCCAGAAGTTTTTTCCCCTGCAATTCCAAAAAGAGCTTATCTTCTATTCCGACCCGCTCAAAAAACACATCGTACTTCACAGCATCCTCAAAGGATGGCAGACGATATACCGGATTTCCCTCCTGCATGGAAACCTGAAAGTCATTATTTGGAATACGGCAGTGTTCTCCTGCATCCGATGCATTGGTATTCAAGGAAAAATAAGGATAAACAAAATACAAATCCTTCTCCGCAATATACCGCATAAAATACTTTAACCAGGATTGCTGATTCCACTGAGAAACATACAAAGGCAGGATATTTCCTTCTGATAAATCTTTTTCCTGGTTCTCACTATACCATGTTCTAAACCGCCTCCACATATCCTTGGTCCAGCACTGCCCCCAGGACATGGCAAACTGCTGCAGGTATACGTCATAACCATTGTTTGCAGGCTCAAAGGGTCTGTTCACCCCGGGATGCATCTGGTGCTTATACAGCGAGATGCCGGCAATCCGGTCATCGGCTGCATATCGGGCTGTCACCTGCTTCACATAGGAATAAAAATGGGGCGCAACAACCAGATCATCCTCCAAAACAATGACTGCATCGTATTCCTTCGTCAAGTCTCCGCAGCGGATAATATGCGAACGGAGTCCCAGCCGCTGGGGAAAGGCTCGTATGATCTTTTCACCATGGGACCAGGCCATCCTCTTTGCAGCAGACAGAACCTCCTGCTGCCTTGGACCCCTATCAAGGCTGATCACCAGATCAACCTGATCCCCTGCATAATCTGCCTGTCGAAGCGACTGCAGTAATTGTTCCATTGAATCCGGTCGATTATACCCAACCGCTGCGATTGCAATTCTTTCCATTAAAACCCTCTCCATCAATTCCTGTAACCTACAGTACCCTGCTTTCCGGCCTTTCTCCCTCTCATGGATTTTTTGACTACGGTATTCAAATATAAATATGCCATGCAATAATCAGGCGAATAGAAAAACCACCTGGTGCTTGCATTGCATATCTGAACAAATATCAAAATAAACATGCAGCTCATCAGCAAATTACCGGCTTTTCCTCTTATGTACAGCCTCTTGCAGATATACCCAAAGAACCATGCTTCTGCAAAGACCAGCAAAAGTCCCCCATCAACATAGAAGTAACAAAACATTGTTGGTATGGCATTATAATAGGTTGAGGGTCCGATTCTCAGAACCTCAACAACATAGGTGCCAATCACTGTAAAAACAGCAGGAAAGGGAATCAAACGCAGAAAATTTAAAATCGTAAACATGGGAATAATAAAGCCAGCCATAAAATTCATTCCATGTGTGGAACCTGCAATGGATGGATTTTTTGCCACAACCTCTCCAAAGTAAGTAACACTGCCGGCAAAATACTCATATACTGTATGATACAGTCTCTCACCCACAGTCATATTCCGTGTTAGAAAGGATGCTCTATCATTTGTAAAGAATACGATGGCATACCAAAGCAGCGCCGTTATCACAACAATAACCATTTTCTGTTTTTTTGTAATCTTCACCCTATCCTTAAACAGTGAATACCCGCACAGCATCATGAAGATCGTATTCAAAAGAACATATCTTCCGCCGCTTGAAATGGCCTGTAGAATGACAATCACTACTGCGTTCACCAACAGCCATTTGCTGACTTTTTCCTTTGTTATAACAGCTATGATGGTCATGATTATCACCACATATCGCAAAGGGGAAAGCACATAATTGCGAAAATAATACAACAAAACACTTTCACCGGAAGCATAGGTAAAATAATCACTGCGGATGGAGCTGAAGGATACTCCAGACAAAAATGCCCTAACCGCATTGGCCGCAGTCAACAAACTGAGAACCAGCACAATAATCGAAATAATGTGTACTCTTCGGTATTGAATCTCATAATCATCCCTCAGCAAAATGCCCATCCTGATCTTGCTTATTACAAGCTTTGGCGCAAGGGAGGAAAGATTAAATCCGATGATCCCCACGAACACACATAGCAAAGCAGTTGTACTGGGCTCATAAACATACTTGTTTCCCAAATTGATGAGGACAGCCGCACCCAACCACAGGATATTAAAAGCAACATATGGGTCGCTGATGCTCTTATTTCTTCTGATTGCAACTATGAGAAACACTGCCGTAATCAATAGAATCCCAAACTTCATCCTTCCTACTCCGTTACAGAATGTTTTTTTATAAATTGCTCTATATCCTCAAACTCCTCCGCATGCTCCTTGATCCAGGCCAAGGGCTTGTCCCACCACCGAAACTGCATCAGCCAGCAGATCTGATCGTCGGAAAAACGCTGGCCAATCACCTTGGCGGGCTGCCCCGCAACAATTCGATAGGGTTCTACATCGGATGTGACCAGGGCACCGGATGCTACAATGGCACCATCTCCAATCCTTACACCTCCCATGAGAGTCGCATTGTATCCAATCCACACATCATTGCCGATGATGGCACCATACTTGTTTTTTTCATCCGCATATCGTTTTTCATGAAATTTCTGTTTTTTCACAAAAGTCGTCCCGTTTTGAAGAGCCAGGGAAAAAAACACAGGATGGGTGGATACATAGGTATGACTGGGATGGGTTCCCGTAAGCACGGTCACTTTATGTCCGATACTGCAAAACCGGCCTGTTTTGGCAAAAACAGTACACTCCTCCCCAATGTAGGAACCATATCCCATATAACCATCAAACCAGGAATTGCTTCCCAGCTTGTTCTGGCCCTCAAAGCGGGTATGAAGACCAATATTCGATCCCTTGCAAAATATGACATGGGGGGTCTTCATTTTAACTCTTGCTATTTTGGCATATTTTTTTAGATCTTTCAGCATTTGTCATCCCCTGATAAAATCGCCTAAGGACTGCGCCCACAGCCGATAATCAAAATACCGGTCCGCCGTTTCCCTTGCTTTTTCTTTCATTGTATTGATCTGCTCCCGATCCATGGTTAAGGTGTACCGCAGCGCCCTGGCAAAATCTTTGGGAGTATATCCTGAACACACCACTGCATTGCTCCCATGTTCTAAGTACAGCCCTAAATCCGAGGTTATATTGCAAAGCATGGCAACCCCATGGGCCATGGCTTCAACCGATTTTGTGGGAAAACCTGCCTTTGTATATCTTTCCCTGTCCGGACGCAGCAGAACAGAAAAATCGGAATCCAGCAATGCCTGTTCCACCACGGTTCTTTCCACTCTCCCATGGGCCACAATTTTTTCCGGCAAAGTATCCGAGCCCAAAAGCTGCTTTAGCTGATCCCTGTGGATTCCATACAGATGATACTCAAATTTACTTTGCTCCTCTGCTGTCAGCAGCCCAAACCCCTGTATCGACTCTTTAACATAATCCTTTCCTGCGGGACTCCCTGCATAGATCAGGCGGATTACAGAACCCCCATGCTTCCCTGTGGGTGTATTCACCACATCTGTAATAACCGGAATTCTCAGTGCATCCAGTCCCCGGCTGCTGAAATGATCTGTCAAATAGGAGCTGATGCCGATCACCTTCATGGGATTTTGAATAACCCTCTTATTCAGCCGGTCCTTCAGCAGGTAAGCCTTATCCAGCCTGCCCATTTTGAACTCACAGGGAGAATACCATTCCGTGCTGTCATGGAGCATGGGGATTTTCCGCTTCACAGAATATTGATGCAAACGGTGAATCACTCTTGCCGCAATATCATTAATATGAATGAGGGCAGGACTTCCTTTTTTATTGATGACGCTTTGTATTACGGCCATATACTTTTGCGGATACATAATAAAGCGGTACAGCTGCCCCTGGATCCCCTTTTTTTCTTCATATACACTATAAAAAGTGACTCCTTGAAATGATCCGCATGTATCTTTTTTCCCGGCTCCCACCAGTATCACTTCATATCCCAGCTGTTGATACATCTTAGCAAACGCAATATCCCGTACTGCCCCTGCATCACCATTTGGAAAATCACTTGGAACAACCATCATAGCATACATAGTTTCTCACCCTTAGCCCTGACCTTTCACAAGGTCTTTGATTTTTTGATAAAAATGATTTCTTCTGTTTTGCAGCACTGGAATGATATACTCCTTTGCTTTGCCAATATTTCGCAGGCTCTCCGCCTCCATCCGTGCTGTGTTGGTAATCAGGCCTTCCACTGTATCGCTAAATCCCATCACATCCTTTGGCCCAACCAAAAACTCCTTCGGCAGCAGTTCCGGAATCCCTCCCACAGGCGAAGCGACACATGGCAGACCTGCAGCCATGGCTTCAATCACAGCTCTGGGCAGCCCTTCAGAAACACTTGGGAAAATAAAAATATCATTTTCCTGCAAAACCTTGCAGATTTCTTCACTGGATGAAAACCATCCCAGAAAATGTACATATTTCTTTATTCCCAGCTCCGCCGCCAGTTTTTCAAAATCCTGCCGCATGGAGCCGTCTCCAATGAAATTCACCTCTACCCTATGGCCTCTTTTTCGAAGCTCTTTTACAGCTTTTATGACAATCGAATGTCCCTTTTCATCATGGCTGATGTTATTGGAGGTATGCACCAGCTTGAACTGCTTCTTTCCCGCAAAGCTTCTGGGTTCTCCCAGGGTTTCCGGTGCCAATGTAATGGAAGAATAGTATTCTTCAAAATGCCTGGCATCCTCTCCATGAATACGCGCATAGGAGGGGTAGGATTTTTGCAGGGCAAATTGGGTAACATAGGCTGCTCCATTGGCCGATTGGGCTGCTTTTTTTAATTGATTTGTTAAAACAGTCCTTACAAGGGGATTTGAAAAAGCTTCATTGGGGTCGGCCACCACTTCGATGCCATGGGGGATCTTTTGCTTTCGGATATGGGGGTATATAAAGGTGGCAATGATGGAGGGCAGTCTGACCACAGCACATGTTTCCCCCTGAACAACTTCCTTGGCACGCTTCAGGATTTGGGGAAGATGTCTGATATATTCCTTTCCCCCCCGTGCCATGGGCATGGGTCTAAAATGAATATGCGCTCCGTCTACCCGCAAATAATCCCTTACCATATCATAAGAAACCCTGCACATCCTGGCAGCGATATCAATTTCATCAAATACCTCCAGATATCTTTGCCAGAATGCATTGCCATAGATTGTCTTTGTCCACACCTTCCCATCCGGTGTCCGGTACAAATGTGCATCCGCTACAATCAGCGCCTTCATCGACTCCCTCCCTTACTTCCCCTTCGCCATCCTATGGTTTTAGCAATATCGGCATACTGCTTTTTTACATTCCATACTGTATCCAGATAGCGGAATGCCTTCTCACCCATTTGTTGTAAATCAGCCTGCAAAGATGCTTCAATCATCCTGCCAAAGGCTTCGGTGCTATTGCTTTCGCACCACCAGCCAAACCCTTCCTCCACCATCACCTGGCCCACATCGGAATTGGGATCTGTACAGGCCAAGGTGGGCAGCTTGGACTGCATATAGTCCACCAGTCTGCTGGGAAAGTTGGGAATGGTAAAACGGTGATCCAGAAACAAAAGTCCGATATCACAGCTGCCCACCATCCGTACATAGTCCTCCTTGGGAAGCTTCCCCATCAATTTCACATTTTTTGGCCTGTCCTGCTTTACATACTGCTGTATTTTATGAAACTCCGTACCCGAACCGATAATCAGAAAAAAAACCTTGTCATTCTTCTTCTGACTCCGAAAGCATTCAATCATATGGGGGATCCCCTGGGGCGTTCCAAGATTGCCCCCATACAGATACACCGTCTTGTCCTGGGGTATGCCGAATTTCCTCCGCATCCGCCTCTTCTCCTCTGCAGACACGCTCCGATCCATTACTTCCACACAGTTCGGGCTGATCTCCACCCGGCTTCGCCTGATTTCAGGATTATGTTTGATGATATAATCCACATTGGCCTGGGACATACATCCTATATGATCCGATAATGCATAGAGCTTTTTTTCTTTGGCTCGAAAGTATCTGTACAAAAAGCCCTTGATCCCTGTGGTGGTCATCATTTCCATATCCACTGCATTCTGGGGGAAAATATCCTTCAGCATCAGGTATGTGGCTGCGCCATCCCGTTTTTTGACATATTCCACTGCTTTGGCAATGGTGATGGGAGGCGTGCTGTACAAAATAAGGTCAAACTTTACTTTTGCAAAATACTTCTTAATGGCTGCCACAAGCTGGGGTTCCAGCAGCACAGTAGAAATGCCTTTTTCCACCAGGTTTGTTTTTTGAATGTTTCCGCACCGCACTCTGAGAATGACACTGTTTTTTTCTTTGATCAGGCCCGTCCGGACTCCCTGTCTTCTCTCCGCCGGAGAAACCACATATACCCTGTGCCCCTGATGAATAAACTCGCGGAGAAGGTCCGTATATATATCCCGGTCGTAGATGGAGCTGTAACTCATGAGACTTAAAAACAATACTTTCATTGTCCCCACCTCTGACTGCTGTGGGATGGATCGTCAAAAATCTCCTCACTATCCAAAATGATCGGTTCCGTGTCCACATCCCGAAGGAAAATATATGGCTTCTCATAATGATGAAAGGGATCACGCCTTACACCCCTGCAGTCTCCATCCTCCAGAATCCGGATGGTATCCTCAATCAAGTCAAAGCCCACATGGGCCATGACACCGGTGTAAGCCATATGACGGATATTGACTTCCGTCACCTTCATATTTCCCTCCCTGTCTTCTTTTAAATCAAAAGAGAGAATACCATGGGCCGGTACCCCAAGCTTCTTCTCCAGATACTTTATACAGCCGTCACAGAACCGGTTGATCCCATCCTCATTCAGGAATCTTCCAAAATGGGTATTGCCTGTGACATGAGAGGGGGCAGTATTGGCCATAACATATTCCACACACTCCAGGGCTGCGCCTTTCACATATTCGCCGTGATAATAAAGCATTTCATTGGCCAGATGGCGCCCTGTAAGAAATTCCGACACAGTAAACTCCGGAATCCCGGCATTGATAAAAAGCCAGGATTCATAGGTGCTGATATCATCCAGCCTAAGGGAGCCAAGCCCCCCCGTTCCTTCCGCAGCTCTAATCCAGCAGGGAAATCCAATAAACTTCTCAACCTCCTCCAAACGGGGATTCTCCTGGGTAACCTTTATGGTTTTTGGAATATACTCCGTTCCTGCCAGAAGATCGGCCATAATGGACTTATCCCGCAGGGATTGTGACAATCGCTTGCTTCCCATAAACACAGGACAGGGAAATCTGCCCTTTTTCTCATAGTAATCCCCCCATGCAAGAATTTCACTTTCCGGCTGCACAAATGCATAGTCTATGTTCTCATGGAGAACCAGCTGCTCGATCCAGGGGAAATAATCCGGACTGTCACACCTGGGTGCAATATAATAGTCATCCACCAGCTGTTTCCCCCTCCGGGTTTTCATAAAAAAGCCCATGGCCTTCTTCTCAATGTCACAGCCGATAATTCTATAATCCGGATGGTTTTCTCTTACGATAGAAGCAATGGATCGGGGGGTAAGGCCCCCGATCCCTGTTATTAAAATCCTTTTCATAGCTGTTCAAACCTCTATCCTACTGCTTCTGCTTTTTCAATTTGGCTGCTCTGCGAATTTCATCCAGAAAGCCCTCATCCACATCATCTGGATTTTCCGCCACATCATCCCGCTTAAAAACCTTTCCGAGGGTTTGTAAAATGATAAGGATATCCCCAAAAAATGTGATTTTTTTAACATATTTAACATCAAAGGCCAAACGCTGATCCCATTTCACCAGGTTTCTGCCATTGATTTGAGCCAATCCGGACAGGCCCGGACGCACATCATGTCTATGCCGCTCTCTCTTTGTATAGGCGGATAAATATCTCACCAGCAATGGCCGGGGGCCGATAATCGACATATCGCCCTTCAATATATTGAATAATTCCGGCAGTTCATCCAAAGAGGTGGAACGCAGCATGCGCCCAAAGGAGGTTAGCCGGACATCATTGGGAAGCAGCTTGCCATTTGCATCCCGTTCATCTGTCATGGTTCGAAACTTATAGAGCTTGAATATCTTTCCATTCAATCCCGGTCTTTCCTGGGTAAAGAACACAGGAGTGCCAAGTTTTATTCGGACCAAAAATGCCAGAATCAGCAAAATGGGGGAAAGCACGATTAGTGCACAGGTTGATAAAAAACAGTCCATTGGACGCTTAATATAGCGTTCATAGGGTCCATAAGGCTTATGTTGCATTTTGATTCTCCTAACTCTCTCAAACACTCACGAAAAACATCTATGAATTATCTCAATCACAGTATCCTGCTGCTGGGACGTCATTTTGACATCACTGGGCAGGCATAATCCCCTTTGGAAAATATCCATCCCCACATCCAGCGCCTGGGCTTGCTCTATATATGCGTTGCTTTGGCCCCGGCCGCTGCCCCTTGCAGTTACAAATGCATGGGTCCTGTAGATGGGCTGTGCATGCATGGGTTTCCAAATAGGGCGTCCTTCCGCATTGATAGAAGCCAGAGCTTCCAGAATCTCTGTGGGACAGGATTTCCCCTTCTTTGGCGTATAGAGGGCTGTCTGATCATCCCGCACCTGGGGACACATGGCATCATGGTCAATGATCATACAGCTTAACCAAAAGTTGGGCACTGACTTCTTTACGTCATAGGGATTCATCTGAACAGGCAGATCCTGCAGTCCTTTTTGATACCGCTCATAAATTTTGCGTTTCTGATCAATGTGCTCCTGCAAATAGGGGAACTGTCCCCGAACCACCCCGGCAATCACATTGCTCATCCGATAGTTATAGCCAATCTCCTCATGCTGATACCAGGGAGCATTTTCACGGGACTGTGTACTCCACTTTCTCACCTTCTCAGCATCCTCCCTGGAATCTGTCAGAAACATTCCGCCGCTGGAGCCGGTAATAATTTTATTGCCGTTAAAGGAAATACAATTGTAATCCCCAAAGGCTCCTGTTTCCTTCCAAATGCCTTGATAGAGATATTTTGCTCCAAGACTTTCTGCCGCATCCTCTATGATCAATGCGCCATGTTTGTCGCAGACAGCCTTTAATTCTTCTATTTTGCCCGGGGTGCCATAAAGGTGCACCAATACTACGAGCTTTGCTTCGGGATAGATCCCAAATGCCTTTTCCAATGCCTCCGGGTCCATATTCCAGGTATCGTATTCTGTATCAATGAACACCGCTTCCCCATCCTCATAGGCCACCGGATTAATACTGGCATCAAATGTCACATCCGAACACAGAACCTTTCTGGACCGTAAGGTACCCTCATAGGGCCTTGCCTGTCCGTAAAGCCTCTCCCCCGCCAGCTTTGTGGCCAGATGGAGGGCTGCTGTTCCGGCGCTTAAGGCCACCCCGTACCGGGTTCCTATATACGCAGCCGCCTGTGATTCAATCTCGTTTAAGTTCTTGCCAACCGTACTCATCCAGTTGGTGGTATATGCCTCCTGCATATACTGCAGCTCTTTTCCATGCATTGTAGGAGAAGACAACCAGACCCTGTCAACAAAGGGGGTAATATCTCCATACGCTTTAAATGCCATATGCTCACTCTCCTATTCCTATTTCCCCTGCCTTTTCCGGATGATAGGTACATATCATCTGTGCCACCCTTTCTTTGATATCTTCCCGGTTCTCATAAGCGCTTTCCATTAAAACATTAAGCTGGAGCATAAACACATCCACATCAAAGGGAATCGGAGAACCGATAAAAATCAAATCATTAGGGGTTTTTTGCAGTCCTTCCTCTGTCATCAGCCGCTCTTCGTAGAGCTTTTCTCCAGGCCTCAGACCGGAATATTCCACCTTAATATCCACATCCGGCTTATATCCGCACAGGCGAATCAAGTTTCTTGCCAGAGTATCAATCTTTACCGGACTTCCCATATCCAGGACAAAAATCTCACCCCCCTTCGCCAGGCTTCCTGCCTCCAAAACCAGACTCACTGCCTCCGGGATGGTCATAAAGTAACGGATAATATCCGGATGTGTTACAGTCACCGGCCCGCCCTTGGCAATCTGTCTTTTAAAAATAGGAATCACTGAACCATTGCTGCCCAGCACATTTCCAAAGCGAACCGCTACAAACTGGGTATGTGCACAGTTCAGCATATTCCTTTTGTTTTTTTGCTCATCCCCCTGCTTTGGGCTTTCCTCCCGGTGGGTAAACAATTCCATCATATCACCCCCCAGCCCCTTTTCCACCTTAAAGGCAAAACTCTGTATGATCATCTCGCAAAGTCTTTTGCTGGCGCCCATAATATTGGTGGGGTTCACCGCCTTATCCGTGGAAATTAAAACAAAATGTTCACAGCCGTAACAAAGAGCCGCATAGGCGGTTTTATAGGTTCCAAGCACATTGTTTTTAATCGCTTCGCAGGGACTGTCCTCCATCAATGGAACATGCTTATGGGCCGCTGCATGATATACCACATTGGGACGATACTGGGCAAAAATTTCATGCATTCTGCGGCTGTCCCGCACTGACGCAATCAAAACTGCCAGATTCAGCCAGGGGTATCGGTCTTTGAGCTCCAGCTGGATGTCATAGACATTGTTTTCATAGCAATCCACCATTACCAGCATTTTAGGTTCACAGCCTGCAATCTGGCGGCACAGCTCACTGCCAATGCTGCCCCCGGCCCCTGTTAC
>CALISX010000203.1 GCA_938041725.1 uncultured Lachnoanaerobaculum sp. | reverse complement strand
ATGCGGAAAATGCTGCACCGGTGGTAAAAATTGATGTGGATCCCTTGCAGGCCGAGTCCATCGGCATGACGCCCTCCGCCATTGCAGGTATGATTTATCAAAGCATCACGGGAGTGGATGTGATGGAGTATTCCTCCAATAACCAGACCATTACGGTGAAAATGAAATACCCCAAAGAGGAATATGATACCATTGAGGACATAAAGGGAATGCTGATTCCCGGAACTGACGGAACCCTTACCCCGGTTTCCCAGCTGGCAGAGGTTTCCTTCCAGGACAGCGCCAGGGTGCTGGTGCGCCGGGACAAAAAATACCAGGTGGCCATTACCGCAGACAAGGTGGCAGGCTACAAGGGGGATGCCAACCGGGAGGCCAATGCCTATGTGGACAGCCTGGGCTTGCCCCCGGGGGTGGAAAAAACTGTCAGCTCCTACAATGAGATCATGAACCGGGAGATGCGGGCTTTAATGAATGCCTTGATTACAGCGGTTTTTCTGATTTTTATTGTAATGGCCATTCAGTTTGAATCCCCCCGGTTTTCCCTGATGGTGATGTTTACCATTCCCTTTGCCCTTATTGGGGCCTTTGGACTGCTTTGGCTTTTCGATGTATCCATCAGTATGAACTCCATGCTGGGATTTTTGATGATGGTGGGTACGGTGGTAAACAATGGTATTTTATATGTGGATACCGTCAATCAATATAAGCTGGAGATGCCTTTAGACACTGCTCTGGTGGAGGCCGGAGCCACCAGAATCCGGCCCATTTTAATGACCACCCTGACCACAGTGATTTCCATGCTTCCCATGGCAGCAGCCTATGGGGAAAATGGAGAAGTGCTCCAGGCCCTGGCTTTGGTGAATGTGGGAGGACTGATTGCCTCCACATTGCTGTCCCTTTTGCTGCTGCCCACTTTGTACCGTATGCTGGATCGGGCAGGGAAAAAAATCGGAGGGGTACATCCGGAGGGACTGGAGATAGATTAAAGAGAAAGGAGAGAACATGAAGGTGAAAAAATCCATTACCCTGCTGGCCCTTGTGCTTTCCGGCAGCACCCTGCTGCCGGGAAGCGCCCTGGGGTCTCCCAGGTTTTCCCGCAGTGAGGAGGAATGGGCTGCTTTGCAGGACAACACCCTGGTATTTTCAGAAATTCCAGGTCTGATTGAGGAATACAATGCCACGGCTTTGGCCAATCAGGCTGCTCTGGCAAAATTTAAAAATGAATATGGCAGAACCAATGAAGAGGTGGCAGAACATTACCGGGACAGCGCCCAAAAGATTATGGATAATCTGGAGGAGCCGGATCCCTCTTCTCCCGCCTATGTTTCGGGTATGGCATCCCTGGCCACCGCCAGGGCTACAGCCCAAAATCTTCTCTCCAATGCGGATTCTGCCCTGGAGGACAGTGAAATCACAGCCCTCCAGTATGAAAAAATAGAAAAGACCCTGACCCAAACTGCCCAAACCAATATGATTACCAGACAAAGCAGTCTCCTGGCCCGGGATAAGGCCCAGACAGATCTGGAGCTGGCAGGTATCAATCTGCGCACCGCCCAGGCCAGGCTTCAGGCAGGCGCAGGAACCCAGGCAGAGGTGTTAAGTGCCCAGGCGGCGGTGCAGACCGCAGACAACACCCGGGCCGCTGCAGAGGCCGCCGCCAAAACAGCAGAAAAAAAGCTCCAGGTAATGACGGGCTGGGATTACAATGGAACGCCGGTCTTTGGGGCTTTGCCCCAGCCTGAGGAAAATGCTGCCCGGGTCTTGGATCCTGCGGGAGATTTGGAAAAGGCCATGGCAAACAGCTATGATATCCGCATCAATCAAAAAAAGCGCCAAAATGCCCTCTCCGAAGGGGACCAAAAAACCTTGGACACCAGCCTGGCTGCCCAAAGGAGCAAGGTGAGTTCTGCTTTGGTCACAGCCAAACAGGGGGTGACGGCTGCCCTGGAAGCTTTGGAATCCGCCAGAGCGGCAGGGGGCGTACAGGAAACTGCTCTTTCCATTCTTCGGCAAAAATATGCCCTGGGTCTTGCCAGCAGAGCCGAGATGGATGCGGAGGAGGTAAAGGCCAAAGCGGCAGGAATTGCCATAGAGCAGGCCAAGCTGAATCTGCTCCAGGCCATGTTAAACTATGACTGGATCCTCCGGGGGCTGGGGGGCAGTTAAGAAACTGCAGAAAGGAGCATTATGAGAAAAAAGCATACTCTTTGCAGAGAAGAATTCAAAAAAATCACAGTGGTTTTTGCGGGAGCGGCTCTATTGGCCTGGGGTTCTTTGCTTCCCGTTTCGGGGGCGGTGACCGCTCCCCAGACCCCGGCAGATACAGGGAAAACCCAGGCCCAGTTAAACGGCTATTCCCAGGAGGATTGGAACCGGCTTATGGACAATACCCTGGAATACGGGGAAATTACAGATTTGGTAAAAAATTTTAATCCGGATATTTCTTCTGCCTGGAGCAGCTACCAGCAAAATGTTGCCAACCTTACCCAGGCCATAGAGACCCTGCAGTCCGCCAGACGGGAAATGGAGGGGGCTTCTTCCCAGGCCAAGGGAGAGGGAGAGATCATGGATGCCATGATTTACCGGGGACAGGCTAAGGGACTGGGAATGGTAATTGAATCCATAGGCCGTACCAGGGATAAACTAAACCGGGGGAATGCTCCTTCCAAGGCCAGGCTGTATACGGCTCAGGATCAGGTGGTACAGGGGGTGAAGCAGCTGATGATCGGTTATAAAACCCTGGAGGTACAGGAGAAAACCCTTCAGTCTTTGATTGCTCTGTATGAATCCGCCCTAAGGGCTGCAGATGCCAGTCTGGGGGCAGGAACCGGCACCCAGGCTGACAGACAGGCGGCAGCGGCCCCCCTGGCGGACGCCAGGGCAAAGCTGGCTTCCCTTACTGCCTCCAAGGCCCAGCTGTACCAAAATCTCATTGTGCTGTGCGGCTGGCAGCCCCAGGCCCAGGTTATTATAGGAGAACTGCCGGAGATCACACCGGAGGAGGCTGCCTTGTTTTCTCCCCAGGCCGACCTGCAGGCCGCCATTGGCAACAACTATACCCTGATTGAAAACCGCAGGGATTCCCGTTCCAAATCCAGTACCGCCCTGGAGGCCAAGGCCAGAAAGGCGGAGCAGGATGAAAACCTTCTTCGGGTGAATCTGGAGGAGCTGCATACAAAGATTCTCACCGCCCAAAATGCCCTGAAAGCCGCCAGGATGGATGTGGAGACTGCAAGGCAGCTGGATGCAGGCATTGAGGTGCAAAACCGGGTGGGTATGCTTTCCAGGAACCAGTATCTGGGGGCAAAATTAGATGGAATTCAAAAGGAAGCCGCCCTGCAGGCCGCCAAGGCAGAGCTTTTACAGGCGGTGGAAAACTACCAGGCCGCTGTGGCTGGCAATAGTCCCCTGGAATAGGACAGAATGGAAAGCCCTTTGCATTGGAATACAAAAGTTGTATGCAAGGGGCTTTCTTTTGTTATTTTCCCCTTGATTTTTCAGAAGAAAAATTGTAAAGTATATAAACACACAGAGTTAATAGGTTGATAAAGGAGCAATGGAGTATTATGAAAAAAGGATGGTTAAGAATACTGGCAGTGGCAGCAGCAGTAACTACTTTGCTGGCAGGATGTGCCGGAGGAGGGACCAATGGGGCTTCCTCTGAGGGGGCCCAAAGCCAGGCTGCTGGGGGAGACAGAGTAAAGATTGCGGTGGCAGCCCCCATGACAGGGGACAATTCAGAGTATGGTCTGGGATTTTATAATGCAGCCCAGCTCATGGCTCAGGAGTGGAATGAAAAGGGAGGTATTTTAGGAAAGCAGATTCAAATCGTACAGTTTGATGACAAGAACACACCAGAGGAGGCTGCCACCATTGCCCAAAAAATCGCATCGGAGGGAGATTATGCGGCGGTGATTGGGCATTTTGCTTCGGGTGTGAGTATGACGGCGGCTCCCACCTACCAGGAGAATAAAATCATTGAGATCTCTCCCTCCGCCTCTCATCCGGATTATTCTGGCATAGGGGATTATATTTTCCGAAACAACACGGTGATTTCCACTGAAGGAAAGGCGGCTGTGGACATTGCGGTGCATGATTTTGGCAAGAAAAAAGTGGGCATCATTTCCATTATGACAGACTGGGGCACCTCCACCTCCAAGATTATTGAGGATCTGATTCAGGAAAGCGGAGAGGGGGCCCAGGTGGTGGCTCATGAAGAGGTAATGGAGGGGTCTGATGACTACACCCCCGCCATTACCAAATTGAACGAAGCCGGAGCGGATGTGGTGATCCTTTGCGGCATGTACAATCTAGTGGCTCCGGTGGCCAAGCAGTATAAGCAGATCAATCCGGACATTCAGATTGTAGGCTTTTCCAATGCCTACAGCCAGCAGCTTTTGGAGCTGGGGGGAGATGCAGTCAATGGCGTAGCCTTTCCTGTAAGCTTTTTTGCAGAGTCGGAGGATCCGGCTGTGAAGGCCTATGTGGAAAAATTCCAAAGCCAGTATGGGGGAACCCCCTCGGCCCTCACCTCCCAGGCCTATGATTCCGTAGGGGTATTGCTTACTGCCATTCAGGAGGCTGGCTCCCTGGACCATGAGGCCATTAAGGAGAAGCTGTATGCAGTTACCTATCCCGGTGTCACGGGAGAGTTGAAGTTTGATGCCAATGGAGATGCCGACAAGGCCTTTACCAAGGTTATTGTAAAGGATGGCAGGTTTACCAAAATGGATTAAACAGGCCGGATGTGAAAGGGGCATCAGCCTCCATGTATATAAGTCCCGGATTGGTGAGAGGCTTTGCCAATCTGGGGCTTTGTCCTGCACCCATAATGGAGAGGAAGATATGCTGACACAACAAATTTTTAACGGCCTGGCTCTGGGCATGGGTTATGCGCTCATTGCCGTAGGGTATTCTTTGGTTTTTGGAATACTGCGGCTGGTGAATTTTTCCCATGGAGCCATCTATGCCTTTGGGGCGGAAATGGCCATGGTGTTTATCGGGATGCACTTTGGTATTGTGCCGGGGATTCTGGCTGCCATGCTTTTAACCGGCCTTTTGGGCGTGGCCATTGACAAGGTGGCCCTGGAGCCCCTTCGGACCAAAAAGTCCAAGCCCATTGCCGCTTTGATTACCACCATTGGGATTTCTAATATTATTACCAATCTTTTAATTGTTTTTTTGGGGTCGGAAAAAAGAAACTTTCCGGAAATTTTCCCCGCTGGCTGTCTGCTGATCGGGCAGTTTACCCTTTCCTACACCCAGGTTATGATGTTTTTCATTTCCCTGGCTTTAATGCTTCTGCTGATGTTTGTGGTATTTCGCACCAAAATCGGTCTGGCCATGCGGGCTACGGAGCAAAATGCCAAGGCAGCAGGGTTTGTGGGGGTCAATGTGAATTTTGTGATTTCCTTTACCTTTTTTCTGGCTGGGGTATCCGCTACCATTGCCGGTGCTCTGGTGGGAAGCTACTATCAGATCGTGTATCCCAATATGGGATTTATGGCAGGTTTAAAAGCCTTTGCTGCAGCGGTGCTGGGAGGGATCGGCAGTCTTCCCGGAGCCCTTTTGGGAGGACTGATTGTAGGCCTTTCAGAAAGTATGGCCGCTGCTTTTTTGGGGTCAACCTACCGGGATTCCGTGGCCTTTGTCATATTGATGATTGTTTTGATTGTTCGTCCCAATGGATTGTTTGGCAGGAAGGGGATTACGAAGGTATAGTATGACAGGAAAAAACAAAAATTTTTTATTTGCCTTTGAATCAGGGGTTAAGAAATACCAGATTCCCTTGCTGGTTCTTAGCCTTTTGGCAGTTCTTTTGCTGCCCCAGGTGATCCGGAGCCAATATTTGGAAACGGTGCTGATCCGCATCGGAGCATATATTTGTATTGCTTTGGGATTAAACATTCTCACAGGGTATACAGGGCTGGTGTCTTTGGGACATGCAGGCTTTGTGGCTATCGGGGCCTACACCACCTCTTTGCTTATGGTGAAGGCAGGCTGGAACTTTTTTCCTGCCATGGTGCTGGGGATGATTCTGGCAGGCTTAGCAGGGCTTTTACTGGGACTGCCCACTTTGCGGGTTTCCGGCACCTATTTGTCTATTATTACCCTGGGTTTTGGGGAAATTGTAAAAATGGTTGCCATGAACTGGGCTCCGGTGACCAATGGCACCTTGGGGATAAAAAATATTCCAAAGCCCTCTGTGTTTGGGTTTTCTTTGACAGTGGCCAATGACGGACTGTATTATCTGATGGTGGTGCTGGTGCTTTTGGTAACGGTATTTTGCCGGATGCTAATCAAGTCCCGGCTGGGAAGGGGACTGATGGCAGTGCGGGCGGACGAGCTGGCGGCCACCATGATGGGCATTGCTGTTCCCAGATATAAGATGCTGGCATTTATTGTTTCCGCCGCCATTTGTGCCATGGGAGGTGCCTTGAATGCCACCCTCATCGGATATATGGATGCCAATACCTTTAACTTTGATGTATCCACCTTGATTTTAAGCATTGTGATTTTAGGCGGTATGGGAACCCTTCGGGGCATGTTTGTGGGCGCTGCTATTTTGGTAAGCTTCCCGGAGGCCTCCAGGGTTTTGATGCAGTACCGCTTTGTACTGTACGGAGTGGTGCTGGTGATTATGATGCGTTTCCGTCCCCAGGGGATTCTTGGCTGGCGCAGTTCCCTTCCCTTTGCCCTTCCCAAGGGGGCGGCACAAAGGGAGCAGGAGCTGGATCTGCATCCGGAGCTGGCCCGGGAGGCCATTCGTTTGAATAAGGAGGGCAGCCATGGGGACTGAGGCATATCTGGAGGTAGAAAACATTGGGAAGCATTTCGGGGGCCTGGTGGCAGTGGACGGCGTGAGTTTTCATGTCAACCGGGGGGAGGGAGTGAGTATCATCGGACCCAATGGCGCCGGAAAAACCACTGTGTTTAACATGCTGACCGGAGTGTATAAGGTGGACCGGGGCACCATTGTTTTTGAAGGGAAGCATATGGAAAACCGCTCTCCTATTCATATTGTAAAGGCAGGGATTTCCCGTACCTTTCAGAATATCCGGCTTTTCGGGGATCTTCGGGTCATTGAAAATGTACTCATCGGATCCCATATCAAAACCAGGTACAGCTTTTTGGATGCCATTTTCCGCACTGCAAAATACAAAAAGGGGGAGGAGGAGGGCATTCTTCGAGCCATTGAGATTTTGCGCTCCATTGATCTGGATCATCGAAGAAATGAGTATGCGGACAGCCTGCCCTATGGAGAGCAGAGAAAGCTGGAAATTGCCAGGGCCATTGCCACAGGGGCCAGATTGATTTTGCTGGATGAGCCTGCGGCTGGGATGAATCCCCAGGAGTCAGAGGAGCTGATGAAATTCATCGGGAACCTCAGGGATCTGGGCTATACCATTGTGATGATTGAACATGATATGAGCGTGGTCATGAATATTTCCGACAGAATCTATGTTTTGGATCATGGCAGACCCATTGCCCAGGGGCTGCCGGAGGAAATTGCAAAAAATCCCGAGGTCATTCGGGCATACCTGGGAGGTGACAGTGCTAAAGGTCATTGATTTACATACCTATTACGGGGCCATTCATGCCCTGAAGGGCATTTCTCTTGAAATCAGCAAGGGGGAGATTGTTTCTCTTATTGGAAGCAATGGGGCGGGGAAGTCCACCCTCCTGGCCTCCATTACCGGGGTGGCCAGAGCGGCCTCCGGAAAGATTGTATTTAAAAAAAAGGATATTACCAATATTGCACCCCACTTAATCCCCACTTTGGGCATCAGTATTTCCCCCGAGGGCCGGGAGGTGTTCCCGGAGCTTACAGTGGCGGAAAATCTCAGACTGGGGGCCTATATTCTAAAGGACCGGGCCAAAATTCGGGAGGGATATCAAAGGGTGTACGGGCTGTTTCCAAGGCTTGCGGAGCGGAAGCGGCAGCAGGCGGGAACCCTTTCCGGAGGAGAGCAGCAGATGCTGGCGGTGGGCCGGGCTTTGATGTCAGCTCCGGAGCTGCTGCTGCTGGATGAGCCCTCCCTGGGGCTGGCTCCAAATTTTGTGGCTATGATTTTTGATATGATTAAAGAAATCAACCGCCAGGGTGTTACGATTTTACTGATTGAGCAAAATGCCAGCATGGCCCTGGCCGCCTCGGACCGGGCCTATGTGCTGGAAAACGGTTTGGTGAAAATTCAGGGCATAGCCTCAATGATTGCCAGGGATGAGGGGGTAAAGAAGGCTTATCTGGGGCTGGGGTAAAGGAGAAGAGATGGATAAAAGACAGCTGTTAAAGGATGCATTTGATAATAAAGGGGTAAAACGGGTTCCCTTTGGCTTCTGGCATCATTTTGTTTTGGGGGAGGATCAGTTTCGGGGTCTGGCCCGGGAGGAGATTTTAGAAAGAGCCTTTCAAGGGCATTTGGACTACTACAAAACCACGGATCCGGATATGATGAAGTGCATGAACGAGGGATTCTTTGGCTATCCTCCGGTGATGGAGAGTCCTTTGGAAACCGGCAAGGATCTGAGAAAAATAAAAAGCATCGGCAAGGATCACCCCTGGATTACCAAACAGGTGGCCTATGTAAAACGTTTGGTGGAGGCCTTTGGAAAAGAGGTGATGGTGTTTTACAATGTCTTTGCCCCCCTGCAGGTGATCCGTATCCGGCTGGAATTTCTGGATCTGGATTTTTCCCGCTTCGTCTATTTGGCGGAGCACTTTCCCAAGGAATTTCATAAGGCGGGGATGGAGATTCAAAAGGACATTGCCCTTCTGGTGGAAAAGCTGTTTTTGGAGGCAGGACTGGATGGGATCTATTACTGCGTCCAAAATATCCAAAGTCCCATGTATACCAAGGAGCTCTACCGGGAATTGATTTATCCCACGGAAATCGGGGTATTAAACCGGGCCAATGCTTTGGGGGATTACAATATTCTGCATATCTGCGGCTATGCCCATCATAAAAACGATTTAACCTATTATCTTTCCTATCCCGCCAAGGTCTATAACTGGGCCACCTTTACAGAACATATTTCCCTGGAGGAAGGGAAAAAGCTTTTTGGGGGAAAATGTGTGCTGGGGGGCTTTGACAACAATCCAGGAACCCTGATTGATACGGGAAGCCTCTCTGATCTGGGGGATTTTGCCAGGGCGCTTCTGGAAAAAAATGCCTATGCAGGCTATGTCATGGGGGCGGATTGCTCCATACCCAATGATATAGATGACAGAAGGATACAGGCGATCTCCCGGGTGGTGCGGGGATTTTAAAGCCCCCCTGTGCCACTGCTCCAGAGATGCAGGTACTGCATGATGGAAGGCAGGCGGCCCGCTTTTTTGACAATAGGGAAAAGAGCAAGCAATTGAAGGGAGAATATGGTATGAATCAAAAAATCACCCTCAAGCATCTGGGACCTGTGGAAGCATTTGACATGGAGATTAAAAATTTTAATATCCTGATTGGTGAGCAGGCCGCCGGAAAAAGCACCATTGCAAAAGGCATTTATTTTTTCCGCCTGATCAAAGCTGCTTTGGTGGAATATCTATGCCAGGTGTACGACAGATCTGCCTACAAAGGAGAGGACATTTCCCAAGGCTTTGAAGAAGCTTTAAAAAATGAATTAAAATCTGTTTTTGCGGCTCTTTTTGGATACAGCTGGGATTTGGATACCAGACTCTATCTTAGATATGAATATTCACAGGAAATATGGATTGATATTCAACTGACACAGGATCAGAAAAAATATATTGATATTCAGTATTCTCCAAAACTGAAAAACAGTGTCCTTCCCTTGGAACAGGAAGCAAAACAATTAGCTTCGGAAAAGCCGGTTCAAGGGGTCAGTCTTTCCTTTGCCAGCAAAGAAAGGCTCAGATATTACGAGTATTTTAAAAACTCGATCAATGAGATCTTTGAAGATGATCGGGAAACCTATTATATTCCTGCCGGACGCAGCATGATCACCCTTTTGTCCGGCAACCGTTCCATGATAGAAAATGAAAATCTGGATTTGATCACCCGCCGTTTTTTACAGATCATTGACAGCATTCATATGTTTTTTGCAGATGGCATCAGGGGGGTGCCCCAAAGATATTCCGATGAAAGCCATTCCTTTGATCCGGGGGAAACAGCCCAGATGCTGATCCGGTATTTAAAGGGGGACTACCGGTATACACCGGGAGTGGAATATTTTATTGTGGAGCAGGGAGAGCACAAAGGGGAAACCATTCCCATTAATTTCACCTCCTCCGGTCAGCAGGAGGTGCTTTGGCTGCTGAACCAGCTGTATATTTTGATGCTGAAAAAGGAAAGGGCCTTTGTGATCATTGAAGAGCCGGAAGCCCATTTGTATCCCTCTCTTCAAAAGGAGATTGTGGATTTTATTTCCTTTTTTGTAAATATCAATCACAGCGCTGT
>CALISX010000202.1 GCA_938041725.1 uncultured Lachnoanaerobaculum sp. | reverse complement strand
GTTTGTTATTGATCATTATAATGGTGGTCCTCTTTATTTTACTTTCCTAATCATCCAGCGAAAACTTTGATACTCTTCCACTGCTACTGGAAGAAGAACGCCTGCGTTCATCCAAGTACTTGCTGATCGGATGGTGCCATTAATCTCATAGCGTGCACCTTCCTCAAGTCCTCTTGGATAGATATAAACTGGAGATGGGTTGGCCTCAAGTTGCTGCATCACTGCACACAAAAATCCCTCCTCCTTGTCCTTTGACATAAATTCCCATGCACAACAGCGACTGTGATCATATGGACTATTGAGGCGATAGTAATCTCCCTCATGCACCAAATTATAATATTCCTTGTATTCCTTGATCTGGTGCCGGATGATTTCCTCTTCTCCCGGCTCCAGCATATCCAAATCCAGCTCATAGCCAAAGCTTCCTGCCATAGCCACGGTACCTCTGGTTTCTAAGGGAGTGCGGCGATGGGTTTGATGGTTGGGAGAGGCGGAAACATGGGCACCGGCACAGCCAATGGGATAGGCAAAGGAGCTGCCGTATTGGATTTTCAGCCGTTCCATGGCATCGGTATCATCACTGCACCAGATTTGGGGATGATAATAGAACATACCCAGATCATACCTGCCTCCGCCGCTGCTGCAGCCCTCAAATAAAATATGAGGATAGCTTGTTATAAGGCTTTCCAGCATCTCATAAAGTCCCAGCACAAAGCGGTGGTGAAATTCTCCCATTTGCTCCCTGGGAAGCTGATGGGAATACACTGCATCCAAGGCCCGGTTCATATCCCACTTCACATACTCAATATGGGAAGAATCCAGGATATTTCGCATCATCCCTTCAATGCCTTTCCGTACATCCTTTCTGGTAAAATCCAGCACATACTGCTCTCTGCTTTTGGTACCCATTCTATTGGGCAGCCGGATCATCCAATCGGGATGTTCCTGATAGAGTCTGGAGCTTTCATTGATCATTTCCGGTTCAAACCAAATGCCAAACTTTATGCCCAGGGCATTGACACGCTCCACCAAAGAGGAGAGGCTGCAGCCAAGCTTTGTTTCATTGACTTGCCAGTCCCCCAATCCTTTGGTGTCGTCATAGCGTTCTCCAAACCATCCGTCGTCCATTACCAGCAGCTCTATTCCCAGTGCAGCAGCCTTTTTAGCAATGGAATAGATTCTTTCCCCGTCAAAATCAAAATAGGCGGCTTCCCAGCTGTTGATCAGAATTGGGCGGTAGCCATGGGCAAAGGGTCCTCTAAGTAAATGTTTTCTGACAGCGTTATGGAAGTTATGGGTTAGTTTTTCAAAACCTTGGGAGGAATAGGAGAGGACAGCCTCGGGCAGTACGCAGCTTTCTCCCTCCTTTAGTAAAAAAGAAAACTGCTCTGGATGGATTCCCATTACCAGCCTGGTTTGGCCGATTTGATCCACCTCTGCCTCGCATAGAAAGGAGCCGCTGTATACAAAAGCCGTCCCATAGCAGCGCCCCTGGGTTTCTGTGGCAGTTTTGTCTGCCAGAATCACAAAGGGGTTGTGGTGATGGCTGGAGGTGCCCCGTTTGCTGCCAATGCTTTGCTTGCCATGTCCCAGGGGAAGTCTGTCCCATTCCCGTTCCATATTATGCTTGCCATAAAAATGAATAAAGTCAAAATCTCCCTCTAAGAAATCCAGGCAAAGGGACAGGGCCTTGTTTAATATGATGTTCCTGGGGGAAGGATTGATGACTTTTACTGCCCGGGTAATGAGATCTTCTTCTTCCAATACCCCATAGAAAAGCTCCACCTGCACTTGAGATACAGCATCCTTTAATACCAGCCGAAGGCTTTCCCCTTCGTTTTCCTGCCAAAAAAAGCCGGGAAGTCCTGGAAGAGAATACTTTCCCTTTAGGATTTCGTGGGTGCAGTATTTTAATTCCATCACATTGGTGCCGTCTTCATGGATTACCTGGATACAGTCATTTCGAAAATCCCCATTGCCATACATGGAATACTCCTGGGGTAAAAGGTCCAAAGAGTAGGAGCGGTCCATGGTTTCATAGGGATTGCCGGAAAATCCCCGGTCCAGGCACCTGATTCTAAGGGACATATCATCTCCATCTGCAATCCGTTCCCCATACCAGGTGTGGAGGACATATCCCAGGGAATCCACCTTCATCTGATAGGAGGTGTTTTTGGTATGCAAGGTAATGGTGTTTTGTTTCTGCTGAAAAATAATTGCCATACAATAACCTCATAAAAATGGCCCTGCCGCAAAAGAGCAGGGCCGTGTAAGCTTCTTTTACAGTTTTCCGCCAGAGGTGGCGATTCCCTCAATAAATTGCTTTTGGAAAACCAGATACAAAATAATCATAGGCACACAGGCCAAAAGGGAGGCTGCCATCAACTGGGGATAGTTGTTGGTGTACTGCCCCTGCATCTTGGCCAGGGCTGCAGACAGGGGCATGACGGATTTGTTTACGATCATGGGCCACATCAAATCCTTATAGGCAAATACAGCTGTGAAGATTCCCAGGGCCACCATGCCGGAGCGTACCAGGGGCATCATCACATATAAAAAGGTCTGACCAATGTTGCAGCCGTCAATGCGGGCCGCCTCCTCCAAGTCCTTTGGCATGGACATAAAGGACTGACGTAAAAGAAAGGTGCCAAAGGCGGATACAATTCCTGGGAAAATCAGGGCAAAAACGGTATCCAGCATATTTAAACGGCTCACCATCAGGTACTGAGGGATGATAAAAATTTGTCCCGGCACCATCATCTGAAACACCACCAATCCAAAGAAAATATTCTTTCCCGGAAATTCCAGTCTGGCAAAGGCATAGCCTGCGGTGGTAGCGGTTAAAACCGCAAAGAGAACCCGGCCTGCAATCAGTAAAAAGGTGTTGATGTACAGCTGGAAAAAATCCATGTTATGGATTACCTCGGTGAAATTGGAGGTAATCCATTTGGCCGGAAGGATAGTAAAGGGATCCACACTGGTGGACT
>CALISX010000201.1 GCA_938041725.1 uncultured Lachnoanaerobaculum sp. | reverse complement strand
TGCAACACTGGAAGAGTCATTCACGAAAGTAGACGGCTCTTTTTTATTTCTACCAAGAGATACGGGGCAGCATAATTTTGCTAATCAAGGGGTTGTTTCAGATGGAGTTATTAGATTTGATTTTTCCAAGCCTTTTGATATTAAAGGGCTGACTATAGAATTTGCCCATGTATTTCCTTTAAAGTTTACTGTAACAACCAATAATAAGGCTGTAGACTTTCAAAATAACGATACATTTTTTAAAACTGATGAGATCTTTAATCGTACGACTTTTATTGAGATTAAAGCTGAGAAGATGCTGTATGAACATGCGAGACTCAGGATATACAGGATGATTATGGGCTTTGGCGTATATTTTGATAATCGTAAAATTATCGGGTCTACTAAGAAAGAGCACATCAGCCCCATTATGGAAGATCTACAGACTTTGGATTTTTCTGTAGATGTGGAAAACCGAGACCGTACCTACGATGTAGAAAATGCAAGGAGTACAGTGAATTTTTTAGAGGTTGGGCAGGATGTTTCAATCCGGTATGGGTATGAGTTGGATAACGGAACTGTGGAATGGTTCCAAGGAGGAAAATTAAAATTATCAAAGTGGAGTGCCGATGATGTAAAACTTTCTATCAGCGCAAAAGACAGATTTGACGACTTGGATAATGTTTACCAAAAGGGCATTTATAGCGAAAACGGTATAAGTTTGTATGATCTGGCTTTTGATATTTTCAAAGACGGCGGGATTGATGAGAGGGATTTTGAAATAGATCCGTACTTAAGGACTGTTTTAATTAATAATCCCATTCCTGCTGTTAAACACAAAGAGGCTCTACAACTAATTGCAAACGCCGGGAGATGCATCTTGTATCAAGACAGATACGGGAAATTAATCATTAGAAGCGATTTTATGCCGGAAATGACTGCAGCAGGAGAGAATCAGGAAAGGTTTTCAAATACAGTAAATATTTTGAAGACGGGAAAAAGAGATCACTATGCACAGTTGACAATGGAATATACAAAAGCGGATGCAGGAACATTCTTTTTACCTCTGGGAAATACTTTTTTAAATACCGGATTTGTAAGTGAGGAAGTGTCAGGGAGCGACGGCAAATTTTCTAAGATCCCTAAAGTGATAGTTCACATGGAACATGGCTTTACAGTCTATGGATTAGCTCTGAAGTTTCATGAATTTGCTCCAGAACAGATGAACATTCAATTGTTTTATCAAGGAGCATTGCTTGAAACTTTAGAATTCACAGATCTCAATTTAGAATTTAACCTGTTTCGACAGTTGCCATATATGGATAGCATGATTTTTTTCTTTCCACAACAAAGACCAGGTACACGAGTGGTTTTAGACAGTGTTCTTTTTGGAGATCTTACGGACTACAGGTTTACCTATGGGGATGAGCTGAGGGAATATCCTCTTGGATCAATTCGAGAAGGTGTGCAGGCTATAAACACTTTTTGCAAGCAGTACCACAAAAGCATTGAATCCGAAAAAGAGCTAATCCATGAAAAAATCATCCAAATAGAACAGGAAAAGGAATATGAATTCTATGTGAATTCTGCCAGCTATGGCTATAGAGTTGTTGCAGCTGGACATACAGCGGAGGTTGTTCGAAGCTCCTGCTATGCGGTTTGTGTAAAGGTTTATGGGACTGGGGAGGTGGATTTAAGCATTGTAGGACGAGAATATCTGGTTACAGATCGGCCTGTGCAAATTAATGTGAATCCATCCGGCAAGATAGTAAAGTGGGAAAATCCTTTAATATCTACTGCAGAACATGCAATTAAGGTCGGTGAATGGATAAAACCATTCCTAGCATCAAACAGGGAATATTCCATTGTAGACAGAGGAGAAATAAGGATTGATGCTGCAGACTTAGCCTATTTGGATAGTCGGCATGAGAAGAATATGATGATCAAGGTTACAGATTACACGTTGAACTTTAATGGAGCACTTTCTGGGAGTGCTAAGGGGAGGAGGGTATAACAATGTGGATACAGCCTAAGATAGACTGGGATCCCAATTCCAGATTTGACATGCGAGACTACAACCGAATTAAAAATAACTTGAATTATCTGAGAGAGCTCTTTTTGACTTTGCGTCCAGAGCTTTTGTGGAAAGATATGGGCGATGATAAAGGATATTCAGACTATCCATATGCTGATGATGTGAATAGATTCGAAGAAAATCTTGAATCTTTGAATATAAACTTTATCACGCTGGATATCGGCAGTAAAAAAACATTTTTTGAGAATCAACCTTTTATTGATTTTAACGAACTGAACAGAATAGAAAGAGGGATTCTAATGCTGTATAACAACCTTGACAGTAGCTCTCATGCCAGGCCTATGCTGGAATTCACTTTGAATGGAGGAATTTTTTGATGCCTTTAAAAACTAATTATAGGGACGCAGTATTTTCCGGGGAGCGAAAGTATCAAGAGCTTTTCAATAATGATGGCACTAAGTCCTTTACAGACAGAACAGATTATACAGTTCAAGGAGACAGATTTGGAGCTAATGATATCAACGCCACCAACGCTGCTATTAATGCTTTGAAGGAAATGAGTATGCATGAAGCAAAAGCATCGGACTGGTCCGCAGGGGCTCCTTATAAGCAGCGAATTGATATAGCAAGGATAAAAGAGGGAGACAGTCCAATCATAAGCTTGGTGTTCCCCAATTGGATAACAGATCCGAACTACATTAAACCGGCAAGAAAAGCATATAGCTGCTTGACAAAAGTCTTGACATACAATGGCTATATTGAGTTGATATGCTTGGCTAAAAAACCAAGTGCAAATTTTATATTTTCTGTAAAGGGGGCGTAAAAAATGGGCGAAGCTGTAGTTTTGCACGGAGGCGCTGGCGGCCTTGACAGCAACGATGTGACCGCCAGACGGGAGCATGTACTGCAGGGCTATACAGCGCTTACTGCAGATAGCAATGATGATCCAGCCGAAGGTACTATGCAAAGGCAAGGGGCCTATACAGATCCCGCCAGCATGGTGACAGACAGCAATCAAATGTATATACGAATACCGATGGGGGCCTATCTTGTTCCCACAACAGCAGGGCTGCCAGAGGTAAACATTCCGCTGGCGACTCTTGCAAACCTGCTAGGTGTGGATCCTGCGAAAATGCTTAAAACTTTGACTGTAGCAGGGAGACAGGGGCAGATAGAAGATAGAGGATCCTATGTAGACGGTGACGGGGTATGGTATTACGGCGATGGCGGCTTTATGGTGTCCCAGATCCCACCTGGGTATTATGGGGGAGGTAATGGCAGTGGGAAAACCAATGTCAACACGAAACGAGAAGCCATTGTGGCAGCCTTGGGATTGAATCCTGACTTTTGGCTAGACAATTCCTCCATTATGGGAATCCAGGGGAAGGTGCCAAGATGGGTATGCGCAACAGGCGATATCATTTCGGCTTGGAATGGAGAGGGACACGCTTATGACGATCCCTTTGCAGGGCGGGGGCGTGGTATTGTAGTGCGGCTTGCGGATGGGCATAGGATAGAAAAGGCCAGTTGGGTTTTTCTTCCTCTCCCAAATTTGCAGTCGTGGAATATCAGAAAAGATGTTA
>CALISX010000200.1 GCA_938041725.1 uncultured Lachnoanaerobaculum sp. | reverse complement strand
GGACTCCGTAACAGTTTTAAAGGCAGTGAGAGCCATCCATAAAAAGGGTACTACCATGGTAATGGATACCAGAATCAGAATCCCATGGATCACAATACTGCTGATTTGAGATTTCTTTTCCATGCTTCCTCCTTAACTGTAATGAACCCATTTTTTCTGGGCCAACATCTGCAAAAGGGTAATCAGCAGAATGATGATGAGCAGTATGACAATAACCGCAGCCCCCATGCCCCGGTTGTTGTTCCGAAAGGCATACTGGTAAAATAGATATACCAGGGACTGGGTTTTTATCAAAGCCGGATTGTTTCGATCCATCACCATGAAAATTAAATCAAACACCAATAGTCCGCCGATCACCCGGGTAATGGAAACAAAGAAAATGGTGGGGGAGATCAGGGGGACGGTGATATGGAAAAACTGCCGAATCCCTCCGGCTCCGTCTAAGCTGGAAGCTTCATAGTAGTCATGGGGAATTTCCTGCAGTCCCGCCAAAAACAAAATCATGTTATAGCCGATGATGGACCAGATCCCAATGGCTGCAATGGAAAATACTGCAATATTGGGATCAGAAATCCAGTTGACCTTTAAACCCAGCATATTGTTAATCAGGCCGAACTCCGAGTTGTAAAGCCATCTCCACACCATGGCCACAGCCGCCGGGGCGGCCACCATGGGAAGGAAGAATACAGTGCGGTAAATGGAGCGGCCCCGCATCTTCCGGTTTAAAAATACTGCCAGAACCAGAGCAATGACAATGGAAAAGGGAACCTCTACCAAAGCGTATTTAAAGGTGTTCCAAATGGCCTGCCACACCTCGGAATCTGACAGTAGCTTTTGGTAATTGGCCAAACCGATGAATTTATTTCCTTTTCCAAAATCTCCTGTTTTAAAAAAGCTTTCATAAATGGTTTTAAAAATAGGATAAATATTGAGGATAATCAGTCCCGCCATGGTGGGGAAGATAAATGCCATTCCCCACTTCCATTCACTTTTTTGCCTGGGCGTCAGGCCTGTTTTGCTTCCCATAGTACCTCCTGTTTACGGATTACTCTTCTTCCAAAAGGGCATTCATATCCTGGGCGGCTTTTTTGCAAGCCTCCTCCATGGTTACATTATTGCTCCAGGCCTCCCGTAAATCTGTGGTATTTTGATTTTCCCATACCACTGTAGCCCTGCTGGAGGGGCGGATTACCAGATCTCCCTTTAACATGGTCAGGTAGGGCTCTAAATTAAATTTATCAGTGTTGTTCTTCCAAAGATCCGATACACCTTCATAGGCTGCCATAGTTACCCCCAGCTCAGCCTGCTTTTGCTGCATCTCTTTAGTGGAGAACCATTCAATCAGTTTCCAGGCGGCTTCCGGGTTTTTGGTGTTGGCAGAGGCAGCCCACCCTAGTCCATTGTAAGTGCTTACCCGTTTGCCGGTGGCTGCATCCTTGGGAAGCACTGCCACATCACAGTTTGCCACCATGTATTCATTTTCCTTAAAGGGAGCCACCATCCAGGAGCCTTGGGGGAGCATGGCGATTTTTCCAGACTGCAAAAGCACATCTGTACCGGTCTCTGACATTACGGTAGCATCCGGCATGGTATCGGTTCTTAACTTATCCACAAATGCCATGGCCTTAAGGGTATTGGGATCATCCATACCAGATGTTTTTTTGTCCTCGGAAATGATCTTACCTCCCATGGAGTATACAATATTGTACCAGCCATCCTGGTTGTTGGTGGGGTTCATAGCAGTACCGTACTGTCCCTTGTCCTTATCTGTAAGGGCCAGGGCTGCTTCATAGTAATTGTCCCAGGTCCAGGTATCATCTGGATAGGAAAGACCTGCTGCATCAAACATGGTTTTGTTGTACCAAAGAGCAATGGTGTCAATGTCCTTGGGAATGGCATAGGTCTTACCATTGGAGGTATATAGATCCTTGATTTCCTGGGGGAATTTGTCCATTTCAATTTTATCACTGGCGGCAATTTTATCTGTTAAATCCAGCAGAATGTCGTTTTCCATATATTTGTTGGACTCATTGGAGTGCATCCAGAATACGTCCGGCATATCCCCTCCGGAAGCACCGGCCTCCAAAAGAGTCCAGTAGGAGTCCCAGGTAATTACCTGAAGTTCTGCCTGATAACCAGTTTCTTTGGTAAATTCATCAATAATGGTCTGCAGTCCCGGTTTTTGGCCATTGTCCCAGATGGCTACAGTGATCTTTTCACCGCTTCCTGGGGCAGCACTGCCTTCCTGGGGCGAGGCGGACTGGGATCCGGCATCTTCAACCGGGGCAGACTGGGTATTGCCTCCGGAGCCGCAGGCGGTCAGGGAAAGTCCCATAAGAGCTGCTGTTAATACGGATAATAATTTCATTTTTTTCACCTGTTTCTCCTCCATAACATTCATAATGTGTCTTTATTTTATTCTTTTGGTTTTTTTATCTCCATTGTTTGATGTTGAAGTTTTTTGTCAAAATGTTGCATGGACGTATACAGGTGGGTGGGGGGTGGTATAATGAAATAACAGGTTGTTAAAAAGGAAGGAGAGGGAATGAAAAAGGTAGATTACAAAATGTTTAATGACAGCTCCTTTACAGACTGCAGTGTCTGTTTTGCAGGATGGGAAAAGGGCAGTCCGGGGCACAGCTTTGGACCCGCAGTAC
>CALISX010000199.1 GCA_938041725.1 uncultured Lachnoanaerobaculum sp. | reverse complement strand
TATATCCTGCCTTCTCCAGCAAGGTCTTGTTGGTAATAATGCCATAGGTTTCGATTACATAGCCCACACCCTTGATTTTGCCGTCATCTCCCTTCAGGGCATAGGAGTCGCTGGTCAGCTCCTTGAGGATAGCGGCATCATCTAAATCATAGCAGTAATCCTGCCAGTTCTTCAGTCCCACGGGGCCGTTTACCTGGAACAAAGTGGGGGCCTCGCTTTTGCTGATCTCCGCCATCAAAGTGGGCTCATAGGTGCCCGAGGCAGCCGTTACCACAGTCACCGGCACCCCGGTTTCCTCGGTGTACTTCTTGGCCAGATTCTGCCAGTCTCCATCCTGCTCCGGCTTAAAATTCAAATAATACACCTTTCCCTTGGCTCCGTCTCCTCCTTGGGCCTTCGCCGTTGTCTCTGTCTGGGAACCATCGGAAGCAGCCGGCTGGGATTGTCCGCCGGAACCGGAACCACAGGCTGTTAACAGTCCCACAGAGGCTGCCAAACCACAAAGCAACACAAGATTTTTCTTCATACAACTTCTCCTTTTGGTATAGTGATGATCCGCCAAAGCGAACCATATAAACAAACGCAAAGCCCCGGTAAAACCGGGCAGGAGCAAAACTGCTCCCCTCCCCTTTGCGATGGAAGCCTAACAGACAGGAATGCCTTCCTGCACACATCCATGCTGTGCCAAAGCTGCCCGCTCCTCCCCCAGGCTGCCTCCCTGTCGAAAGGCTGCCTCCAACAGCACATGGCGGTTTTTCTCCCCTGCAATCCGATCCAGCAACAGATTCACAGAAACGATTCCCAGTTCCTCCTTTGGCTGAACAAAGGTGGACAGGGTGGGGGCGGTATATTTGGAAACCTCAATCCCATCAATGGAGACCACAGCACAGTCCTGGGGCACCCGGATCCCCCCTTCATTCAGGGCCTTCATGGCCGCCAGGGCCATGGCATCGGAGATCACAAACAGAGCTGTAAATTTTTCCCCGGAGGCCATCAAAGCTTTGGTTTGTGCATAGGCCGCCTCCATGGAAAACCTTCCTGTTTCCCGAATCAGCCCGGGAAGCAAGGGCAGCCCTGCCTCCTTTAAGGCTCTGGCATAGCCTCGAAACCGCAGCTCGCTGACAGAGGCATCTCCCGTGGCGCTTAGTAAAATGCCAATCCGCTCATGCCCCAGGGCCAGAAGCTTTTTTACCGCCCGGCAGGCCTCCCCCTCATCATCAATGGATACAGAGGAAAAATACGCCTGGGGAAGCTTTCCAAAGTCATTGGTATAGGTGCAGCATACAAAGGGCACCTCCAAAACCGCTGTCTGCTCTCTGGTGTAATCAAAACGTCCTCCCAGAAAAATGATTCCCTGCAGCCGCTTGGAGCGCACCAGCTGGGCACCGGCCAAAATCTCATCCGCATCGCTGCTGATATGATTCATCACCAGGCTGTAGCCCCGTTGTTCCACTGCGGCCTCAATGGGCCCCACCAGCTCGGAAAAAAAGATATTTCCCAGTCCCCGCACCATCAGGCCGATGCTGTCCGGCTGGGTTCGCACCAGATCCCTGGCACTGGCATTGGGTATATAGTGATATTTGTCTACCGCCGCCAAAACCTTCTCCCGTACTCCGGCGCTGACATCCGGATGGTTGTTCAACACCCGGGAAACGGTACTGACGGATACATTGCATTTTTTTGCCAAATCTCGAATGGTCATGTCTGCCACCGCTTTCTATCGCCAACGTTTTCGCAAGTAAACCTCCATGCCGACGGATCGGCACCACCATAGATATAAGTCCCAGCAGCACTTCGCTGCGAGGCAGCTCCCGTGCTGCTGACAGGTATTCCTGCTTGCTATGGAAAACCGGCCCTCCCGGCACTTTTTCTGAAACACCGTTTTTCCTAATCCTGAAAACGTTACCGGTAACGTTTTCAGATACTGAAAGTATAATTTTATCCTCATGCAAAGTCAATATACCCTACAACATTTCGGCCTTTCAGCTAATTCTGTTTTTTATTTTTATGCAATATAACAAGGACTCTTCCCCGCCGGGGGGCCTCCTACAGCCTCCATTCTTTTTTTTCCCTTCCACAGGGGCATCGGCACCGCCAAGAGCCGCCCGCCGGCACCTTGACGGTTGCCGAAGGCTTCTCTGCCGCTGCAGGTAGCCTTCACCAAAGAATTTTTCCCATATAATATTCATCCAAAAACCGCCCTCCTACCTTCATGGATTGGAGCCGCACCCCCTCCACTGCAAATCCATGCTTTTGGTACAGTTCCTTGGCTGCCCCATTGGCACATTCCACAGTCAACTCCAGCCGGACAAGGCCTCTCTCCCTGGCCCATTCCTCCAGTCTACAAAAAAATTGATCTCCGATGCCCTGCCTTTGATAAGCCTTTCGAATGCCTGTCACAATGTAAGCCGTATGCTCCACACGTCTGGGCTTTCCCCTTTCCGCCCATAGAAATCCCACGATTTCTCCCATGTCATTTACCGCTGCAAGGAGAAAATCTCCTCCTGCAAGGGCTCCTGCCACACGCTCCTTAAACTGCAGCCGGGCCATTTCCCCTCTCTTGCGTTCCCCCGGTTCATACATCATAAATTCTGTTTCCTCATCCAGCCGGCACAGCATATGATGAAAGTTTTCCGCATCTTCTATTTGTATCTCTCTGATATACATGTTTCCCTCCAAATGTATGGGGGCCTACGGCCCCCATACTTCTTTTTCCCTTCCACAGGGACATCGGCACCTTCTTCTCGCTTTTCCATGGAATCATAGCAAGAAGGCTGTAAAACTCCATGTCAGGCAAACAGCACCACCATAAATATAGTCCATGCCTCACTTCGCTGCAAGCGGGGCTTTCCAAGCCCCTGTTGTGCTGCTGCAGATGAGGAGTTTCCGATCAGCAGGGAGCATATATCGTACAGGCGTGGCGAAAAAGCCAGGTGAGCTGGATTCGGGGTATTCTTTGCTGTGTCAATGCAGATGCCCTATGGACGCATTGACAGTGGTGGTGTCCTGCCGGAGGAAGGGGGCGGTGCTGCCCCCCAAAAAACAGCTTGCATTTTCTTTTCCTATCCGGTATAATGTAAAAGTCCTTTGGGAATGTTTTTCTATAAGTTTTCGGGATGTGGCGCAGGTTGGTAGCGCGCTTGACTGGGGGTCAAGAGGTCGCAAGTTCAAGTCTTGTCATTCCGATGCAGGGCCTTCGATTTTTTGAAGGCCTTTTTGGCTGTACACAGCAATGTGCAAGGAAATACACAGACTTATTTTTCTTTCGTAAACTTCCATGCCGACGGATCAGCACCACCATACATAAGTCTGCGCAGCACTCCGCTGCAAGGCAGCTTCCGTGGTGGTGCCGGATCCCCGGCATGGGAATTTTTTTTGCAAGGAGGTTGCAGCTATGTGGGAAGAAACTGTTTTACGGCCATTTTTTAAGAAATTCGACGCCTGCCCCTTTCTGGTAAAAACTCCCCGGGGAAGCTATTCCATTGGAGAAGGAGAGCCGAAGTTCTCCATAACCTTGCATAAGGACATTCCCCTGAAGAATCTGGTTGCCAGCACCTCTTTGGCACTGGGAGAGGCCTATATGGAGGGCAGTCTGGAAATTGAAGGGGATCTATACTATGCTCTGGATCATTTTTTAGGACAGCTCGGAAAGTTTTCTACGGATACCCATCTTCTGAAAAAACTGATGTTCACCTCCTCTACAAAAGCCAATCAAAAAAAGGAGGTTCAATCCCATTACGATATTGGAAACGACTTCTATAAGTTGTGGCTGGATGATACCATGAGTTATTCCTGCGGATATTTTCTGCATCCAGAAGATTCCTTATACCAGGCCCAGGTGCAAAAAGTAGATTATATCCTGCAAAAACTCCACCTAAAGGAGGGCATGACCCTTTTGGACATTGGCTGCGGATGGGGTTTTTTACTGATCCAGGCTGCCAGGAAATACAAGGTCCATGGCCTGGGCATTACCCTAAGTCAGCAGCAGTATGAAACGGCCCGGGAAAAGATCAAAGAAGAGGGACTGTCTGACTGCCTCCAGGTGGAACTGATGGACTACAGGGATTTGTCCCGAATCAAAAGAAAGTTTCACCGGGTAGTAAGCGTAGGCATGCTGGAGCATGTAGGCCGGGACAATTATACCCTGTTTCTGAAAAGCGTTTCCAAGGCGCTTAGGAAAGGCGGGATCTTTTTGCTGCATTTTATCAGCAGTTTAAAGGAGCACCCCGGGGATCCCTGGATTAAAAAATATATTTTCCCCGGAGGCGTCATTCCCAGTCTGCGGGAAATCACCCATATCTGCGGAGAGGAAAATTTCCATATTCTGGATGTGGAAAATCTAAGACTCCATTACAACAAAACTCTGCTTTGCTGGAAGGATAATTTCCAGACCCACAGAAAGGAGATCGCAGCCCAGCAGGGGGAACGGTTTACCAGAATGTGGGAGCTGTACCTTTGTTCCTGTGCCGCCACCTTCCACAACGGCATCATTGATCTCCACCAGATTCTGATGACCAAGGGCATCAACAATACCCTTCCCATGGTGCGCTGGTATTAGTACATACATGTCGAATTTAAGCAAGAGTGTGTCCCTGACATTCGAAAAGAGGTAATGGGGCAGGTTGAGCACCTACGTTTTTCCATACGAAGGGACATAGGAAAGCCTTCCAATCCATAAAGCCATCAGCCCTTGGATTGAAAGGCTTCCATGCCCCTCCTTAAAAGCCTGTATCAATACAAATACTGCTGCCCTCCTTGGTTTTTTTCACCAGAATTTTCTGGGGGATATTTTCCTTTAGCTCCTCCCTGTGGCTGATAATCCCCACCAGCTTATTGGTGCCGGAAAGATGCAGTAAAATATCCAGGGCATTTTCCATGGATTTTTTATCCAAGGTGCCGAAACCTTCATCAATAAACAAGGCGTCCATTTGAATCCCCCCTAAATGAGAGGATACGGTATCAGAAAGTCCCAAAGCCAGACTCAGGGAGGCCTTAAAGCTCTCCCCTCCAGAGAGACTTCCCACAGGCCTTCGCTGTCCTGTATAATTGTCCAGGACATCCAGATCCAAAAAAGTATTGCTGCGCAGCCCCACATCCTCCCGCCGGTACAGCTCAAACTGTCCATCGCTCATGGGATAGAGCCTTTTGTTGGCGGCCCGGATGATACTGTCAAATCCTGCCGCCTGGACATACTGCTCCAGAGTGATTTTTCCATTCCCGGTGGTTCCCCGCACCAGCTTATACAGCCTTTCACAGCAGGCCGCCTCCCTCTGGGATTTTAAAAAGGTCTGCTCCCTTTCCTTCATACACTGCATCTTGTCCCGGTTAGACTGCATCTGGAAGGAAAGGCGGCTGTTTTCCTCCTGCAGTATTTCCACCCTTTCTTCCTGCTCTTTGAGCTTTGCCTGGAGCTGCTCCAGATCCATCATTTCCCTTCCTGCGGTGTCCTTCTGCAGCTGTTCTATATTGGAACGGTTGATGCTTACCTGCTGCTCATACTCCTGAAGCTTTTCTTCCAGGGCTTCAATATCCTGCTCTGTACCCCAAAGGGGGGTGAGCTCCTCCAAAGAAGAAAAGCCATTCTCCTTTAACAATGCAAAAAACTGCTCTCGAAGGCTCCTTTCTTCTTCCTCCTGGCGCTGCAGGTTCTTTTGCACCTCCTGCATTTCTGCCAAAAGGGCAATCACCCTTTCCTCTCCCCTTCTTTTCTCCTCCTCCAGGGTCTCTATCGCTTCAAATATCCTGCGGGAAGCCAGTTCTGCCCCATCCCTGGTTTTTTTTGCCCTCTCCCAATCCGGAAAGGGAAGGGAGGCCAGAGAGGAAAGCATCCCCTCCCTTCTTTCCAAAGCCCCGTCATTTTCCTGCTTTTGAGACAGCCAAATCTCCTTAGCCTGGGAAAGCGCCTCTGTATCCCGGCCTCTGGCCTGCTCCAGCTCCCTTTCCCCAGTCTCCAGTTTTTGACAGTTTTTTTCTA
>CALISX010000198.1 GCA_938041725.1 uncultured Lachnoanaerobaculum sp. | reverse complement strand
CAGAGGGTGATGTGCTCTTTGAGGGAGTGCCGCTGGGAAAGATGAAGAAAAAAGAGCTTCGCATGGCGAGACAGTCGATGGGAATGATTTTTCAGCAATTTAATTTGCTTGAGCAAAGAAATGTCTTAAAGAATGTCTGCTTTCCGCTGGAGCTTGCGGGAATAAAAAAGGTTGTTGCAGAAAAGAGAGCGAAGGAGCTTTTGGCTATTGTGGGACTCGAAAATCGAATGAAGGCCTATCCTGCACAGCTTTCTGGTGGACAAAAGCAACGTGTGGCCATTGCCAGAGCCATTGCCACCAATCCCAAGGTGCTTTTATGTGACGAGGCCACCTCAGCCCTGGATCCCAATACCACCCGGCAGATTCTGGATTTGATTAAGGATATTAATCAAAAATTCGGCATTACTGTGATTGTGATTACCCATGAAATGAAGGTGATCGAAAGCATCTGCGACAAGGTGGCCATTATTGATGCCAGCCGCATTGCAGAAACCGGCCGGGTGGAGGATATTTTTTCCTCTCCCAAAACCAAAATCGGAAAGCAGCTGATTTTAGGGGAGGCTGTGGCCCTTCAGGAGTTAAATTCCGGGAAAAAGCTTCGCATTGAATTTGACGGCAGAAGCTCCTTTGAACCGGTGATTGCCAACATGATTTTAACCTGTCAGCTGCCAGTGAATATTCTGTATGCCTCCACCAAGGATATTGGAGGAAAGGCGGTGGGGCATATGATTGTTCAGGTGCCGGATTCAGAAACGGATTATTTAAAGCTGTGCAATTATCTCAATACCACAGGAATTGCCTATCATATGGTGGAGGAGGAGAAATAATATGGATCCCCAGGTACTGCAAATGTTAAAAACAGGATTGCTGGAAACCCTGTACATGGTGTTTGTTTCCTCCCTTCTGTCCTATGTCCTGGGCATTCCCCTGGGCATTTTGCTGACGGTAACGGGAGAGGGGGGCATTGCCCCGGTGAAGTGGCTCTATACTTTGGTGGGGGTGGTGATTAACTTTTTACGATCCATTCCCTTTATCATTCTTTTGATTATGGTGCTGCCCCTTACCCGGGTGCTGGTAAACACCACTCTGGGCCCCACGGCAGTGATTCCCCCCCTGGTGATTGCCGCAGCGCCCTATATTGCCAGAATGGTGGAGTCCTCCTTAAAGGAGGTGGATGCCGGGGTGATTGAGGCGGCCAAGTCCATGGGGGCCGGCACCTTTGATATTATCTTTAAGGTGCTTTTGCCGGAGTCAAAGCCCTCCCTCCTGGTGGGCGCCGCCATTTCCGTAACCACCATTTTGTCCTATTCTGCCATGGCAGGTTTTACCGGCGGCGGAGGACTGGGTACCCTTGCCATTAATTACGGCTATTACCGGTACCAAACCGGGATTATGATGGTTACTGTGGCGGTTTTGGTGCTGCTGGTGCAGGTGATTCAGGAGGTGTTTATGGGACTTTCCAGGAAAACCGAT
>CALISX010000197.1 GCA_938041725.1 uncultured Lachnoanaerobaculum sp. | reverse complement strand
CAACACGGTCAGGGCCTGCAGAAGAGGATACCAGACCCAGTACTTAAGGCTGAATAAATTCTTTTCCGATAGACAGTGACAGCTCTATGTGGAAGAAGCATAGCAGGGTTTAGTTTTCAAGGTACAGTTCCAGGGAGCCTTCCTTTGAGCGATTTTCACCATCTGGCCACTGGCTCTGAGCATCGGATTCAGTGATTCTATTCCGTCAGAACAGGTGGCTCCGCCACCCCGGAATAATCCTTTTGCTGTTGCTATAAAATATACCGCTTTGAGGAGTATATTTCCCGTATATTCCGCTTTCAGGAACACATTTCCGGGAGCAATCTGGAAGGAGGGGCCATGCAAGCCTCAAATCCATAAAGCGGTTAGCCCCCTGGAAAAAGGCGAGGCGAGATTTATACAGCCGAGTACATGTTTGAGCGCAGCTCGCCACAAATGCAATGCGTGAGCGAGCAAGCGAGTTACGCAGGCTGTATAAAATCTCTCGAAGCCTTTCCCAGGGGGCTGCGTCAGGATTTGAGGCTGCAGGCTCCTCCCTTTTGGGGGCTGCGTCAGGATTTGAGGCTGCAGGCCCCTCCCCCCTCTCCTCCCTTTAAATCTCTTCCCTAGTGTTATAGAAATGGGTATGCAAAAGCTTATGGGCCTTTTCCCCATAGAATTCTCCCAGGTATTCCTTGTACAACTGAAGCACCTCCGGATTTTTATGGGACTGGCGGATATGCTTCTTTTTATCAATGGAGTAAATGGCATTCATGCGCTTGGTCAAAATCTCCGTATCCCCGTGCATAAAGGGCTGTCCGCCTCCGTCAATACAGCCTCCGGGGCAGGCCATAATCTCAATAATGTGATATTTTTCCTTGCCCTCCCGCACATCATTCAACAGCTTCCTGGCATTTCCCAGGCCGCTGGCCACCGCCACCCGAATAGGGGTGCCGTCAATATCCACTGAGGCCTCCTTGATTTTGTCAAATCCCCGCAATGACGTAAAGTTCAATTCCTTCAGCTCCTTTCCCGTAAGGAACTCATAGGCAGTGCGCAATGTAGCCTCCGCCACTCCTCCGGTGGAACCAAAGATATTGCCGGCTCCGGTGGACTCTCCCATGAAACGGTCAAAATCGCTTTCTGCCAGATTCACAAAATCCTGGGTGGCATCCACAATCATCCTGGCCAGCTCCCTGGTGGAAATTACAATGTCCACATCAGATGCCCCCTTGTTGCTCAGCTCCGGCCTTTGGGCCTCGTACTTTTTGGCCACACAGGGCATTACAGAAACCACCACAATGTCCTCCGGTTTTTTCCCAAGCTTTTCTGCCAGATAGCTCTTGGCAAGGGAACCGAACATCTCATGGGGAGATTTGCAGGTGGAGGGAATGTCAATCAGTTCCTTGAAATTATGCTCCACAAATTTAATCCAGGAAGGACAGCAGCTGGTGAGAATGGGCAGCTTTCCCCCGTTTTTAAACCGGTCAGCAAATTCCGAAGCCTCCTCCACAATGGTCACATCCGCTGCGAAATTGGTGTCATATACATAGTCAAATCCCATATTTTTCAAGGCTGTTACCATCTGTCCCGTCACAATGGTACCAGGCTCCAGGCCGAATTCCTCTCCCAAAGCCACCCGCACCGCCGGAGCAGTCTGCACAATCACCGTCTTATCCGAGGCAATGGCATCCCATACCTGGGAGGTATTGTCCACCTCGGACAAGGCCCCGGTGGGGCATACTGCTACACACTGGCCGCAGAAGGTACAGGTGGTTTGATGCATGGGCCTGTCAAATACCGTACCCACCACCGTATGGAAGCCCCGTCCCACATCTGTCAAAACCCCCACGGTCTGCACCTCATTGCACATGGTTTCACAGCGTTTGCAAAGGATACATTTATTCATATCCCGGATAATGGAGAAGGAATGGTCATCCACAGTACAGACCCTTCTCTCCCCTTCACAGCGCAAAGACCGGATGCCCGCCTCCGCCGCCAGGTTTTGCAGTTCGCATTTTCCATTTTTGGGACAAATCAAACAATCCTTCGGATGATCAGACAAAAGCAGCTCAATCATCATCCTTCTGGTACGGATCACCCGGATGCTGTCTGTGCGGATCCGCATCCCCTGCTTCACCCGGGTGGAACAGGCCGGAATCATTTTTTGCTTTCCCTCCTCCTCCACCATGCAGACCCGGCAGCCTGCCATGGCATTTTCCACACTTAATTCATGGAGATTCATGTGGCATAATGTAGGAATATGAATCTTATATTTTCTGGCGGCCTCCAAGATGGTTGTTCCCTCATCCACAAGGGCCTCAATTCCGTTAATGGTAAATTGAATCATCCAAAACCTCCCTTAGCTTAAAGAAATTGCGTGAACAGGACATCTTTCCACACAGGTTCCGCATTTAATACAATGGTCTGCATCAATGATATGCCGCACCTTCCGCTCGCCTGCAATACACTTTACAGGACAGTTGATCTTGCAAAGACCGCAGCCGATACAGCCCTCTCCAATATAGTAAACCAGCAGATTGCGGCAGACTCTGGCAGTGCAGCGCTTATGCTTCACATGGGAAATATATTCATCTGCAAAATAGCGCAAAGTAGACAGCACCGGATTGGTGGCTGCCTGTCCCAGTCCGCACAAAGAGGTATCCCGGATCACCTCAGACAGCTCCTTCAAATAGGGCAGATCCTTTTCCTGTCCCTGTCCCTGGGTAATGCGGTCCAAAGTCTCCAAAATTCTTTTGTTTCCAATTCGGCAAGGGGTACACTTTCCGCAGGACTCCTCCACAGTAAATTCCATGAAGAACCGGGCAATGTCCACCATACAGTCCTCCTCGTCCATCACCACCATGCCTCCGGAACCCATAATCGATCCGATGCTTTCCAGACATTCAAAGTCCACTGTGGTGGTGGCAATCAAATCCGCAGGAATACAGCCTCCCGAAGGGCCACCTGTCTGCACCGCCTTTAGTTTTTTATTATTTTTAATACCGCCGGAAATGTCATAAATAATGGTATTCAAGGGGGTGCCCATGGGAACCTCCACCAGTCCCGCATGCAGCACCTTTCCTACCACAGAGAACACCTTGGTGCCGGGGGAGTCCTTGGTGCCGATGCCTCGGAACCAATCCACACCATTGAGCATAATCATATGCACATTGGCCAAAGTCTCCACATTGTTCAGCACCGTAGGCATCTGAAACAGTCCCTTGTGGGCGGTTCGAAATATCTTGTTCCTGGGCATGCCCCTATGGCCTTCAATGGACTCAATCAAAGCGGTGGCCTCACCGCATACAAAAGCGCCGGCCCCCAGTCTTAATTCAATGGAGAAGGAAAAATCACTGCCCAGAATATGATCCCCCAAAAGGCCCCTCTCCTGAGCCTGGGCAATGGCAATCTTTAAATTCCGCACTGCCAGAGGATATTCTGCCCTGACATAGATAAAGCCTCGGTCCGCCCCCACTGCATAGCCTGCAATGGCCATGCCCTCCAGCACACTGTGGGGATCCTGCTCCAGAATGCTTCGATCCATAAAGGCGCCGGGATCTCCCTCATCAGCATTGCAGATAATGTATTTATGGGGGGCATCATGGGAAATGGCCTCCGCCCATTTGCGTCCGGCATTAAAGCCTGCTCCTCCCCGTCCCCGCAGATTGGCCCGCACCATATCATCCACAATGGCCTGACCCGGCACCTGGCGCTCCAAAAGATCCGCCAGGGCAATGTATGCCTTGGTGGCAATGGCCTCCTCAATATTTCCCGGATCAATAATGCCGCAGTTTCGAAGGGCGATCCGCAGCTGCTTTTCAAAGTAGTCTCCCTTTAAATAAAAGGAACCATCCTCCTTTACCCCAATGTTCTCTTCTTTTTGAATCCTCTGTTTTAATTTCTCATAGGCAGTTTTTTGCAGCTCCCGCAGCGCCTCATAATCCAGCACATCTCCCTTGGATTCCACGATCTGATCTAACACATAGCCTGTCATTATTCCACCTCCTTGTAATGTTCCAGAATAGAAGGAATCTCATCAGGGGAAACCTTACTGTAGAGTTTGTTATTGATCATCAGCACCGGAGCGTTGCTGCAATCCCCCAGACATCTGGTCTGGGCAATGGAAAACTTCAAATCCGGCGTGGTCTCGCCAAACTTAATCCCCAGCTCGCTTTCCAGCCTGGCCAGCACATCGGCTGCCCCCTTCACATAGCAGGCTGTTCCCAGGCATACGCTGATCTGATACTTGCCCTTTGGCTTTTCTACAAAGTAGGCATAAAAGGATACCACCCCATACACCTTAGAGGCAGGTATCCCCAGTTCCCGGGCGATATACCCCTGAGCATCTCTGGGTATATAGCCGTAATGCTCCTGGGTTTTATGAAGAATACTGATAAGCGCAGATTCTTCATGCCCGATTTCATCAATGATTTGCTGTAGTTTGGTGAAATCATGTTCCACTGCCGTACTGCACATATTTTTCCCTCCCTGTCATACCCCAATCCAATCCATGGCCAGAACCCATGCAGATTTGATTGGACATTGAACACATCTTGTGAACGATAATGTTAATAACGATATTATACAAAATATCACAGAAAAAATATAGAGTTTAAGCAAATATTTTGTTATCAAAAGATTTCTTTAAGGTTTTTAGAGATTGCTTATGACAAATCATACAATAACAGCAGGATATTATTGGGTTTATATTAGATATTATTTTAACGAGATTGACTTATTAAGCAATAAAATAATTGTGAAAAAATTATTTCATATTACATAAATTTTATAATAATTATGGATATTCATGTATAATAATATTGATAAACAGGTAGGTTAACCTAACTTACCAGATTATATTTTCCCCAAAAAGAAAGGAGGCTGCCCCCAAGCGGGGGAACCTCCATGCCCTCTAAAGAATTCCTACGGGAGGATTGCCAACGCTCCCATGCCCATACCGTTTTTTATCCCCACACCGGAAAATGTGCCGAACTTTCCCAGCATATGCACCAGATTTGCCATGGGCTGGGGCCCCTGGATTTTATACTGTATCTCTCCTCGAAAGGCAGGAATATTCGCTCCCTCCAAAGAAAAAAATGTGCTTTCCATTTTGTACCCCTCCAGCTTGGCATAGCCCTCCAGATCACGCAAAAAATCCTCCTTTTGCAGCTGTATCTCTGAAGAAAAGCTGTTGAATTTTGTAATGAGGCTCTGGAATATCAGCCGAACCGTGGGATACAGCATATACTGCCCCTGACGCTTAAAGGAAGCGGGAGTCAGGAAACGAAACCGAATATGAAAGGACTGCTCCTGAAAATAAAAGCTCTCAAACAAATCCCCATAGGAAATGCTTTCCAGATCTACCTTTTCCACCTGCAGCACCTCCCCCCGGTGCCGCAGGGATATTTCCTTTAAATCCTTGATTTTTCCAATCATTTCCACTCCAGCCTCATAGGTCAGAGTATTCACCTTCCAAACCAGCTGTTTCCCCACAACCCGAAGGGACTGGCTGTAGGGATGGAGCTGCATTTGATGCATCCGCCTGGCATAACCGGTATCCAGCTGCTCCATCAAAAATCCCTGAAGTACAGACCCCAAAGAATGGCTGTGCCTTTTCTCCTCTTTTCCTTTTAAAGTCAATGTTACTGCGGTAAGCATGATTTCTCCCATCTGTGGTCTGTTTTGAATTCAAATTTCCATCCATCCCGATGCCAGACGACCATAACGAATGGCTTCCCTTTGTACAATCCGGGCATTTCCCCCGGTTTCCTCTGTGATCTTATCAAGAATCTCCCTTTCTCTCTGAACAGGCAGGATCAGTGCCAAAGTAACCTCCTGGGTATACAGGGTATCTGCCAAAATCAATCCTTCCCGCTCTGCCAGAGATTTCACCCTTCCAAAAAGATCATAACTAAGCCCCAAAGACAAACGGATGCCGGACTCTGCCTCCACCATCGACTCCGGCGCCAGGGCCCCACGAAGGGCTCCCTGATAGGCCCGGATCAATCCCCCTGTCCCCAAAAGGGTGCCTCCAAAATACCTGGTCACCACGGCGCAGATGTTAAAAAGCCCCTGCCCTTCCAGAATTTCCATCATGGGAAGTCCTGCTGTCCGAGAGGGCTCCCCGTCATCCGAGGCCTTTTTGACGCGGCCCTCCTCTCCGATCACATAGGCCCAACAATTATGGCGGGCATCCCAGTATTTTTTCTTCATTTCCCGGATAAAATCCACCGCCTCCTCCTCTGTTTTCACCGGTCTGAGGGTGGCAATAAAACGGGATTTCTTTTCCACAATTTCC
>CALISX010000196.1 GCA_938041725.1 uncultured Lachnoanaerobaculum sp. | reverse complement strand
GGGGAGATGTGGGGGCAGTAAAGGCTGCCACAGACGCAGGGGCCGCTTCTGCAGCAGCAGTGGGAGAAGTGGTATCCACCCATGTGATTCCCCGTCCCCATACGGATGTGGAGAAGATTCTCCCCCATCTTGCATAGGATTATGATCATACGCCATTACAGCAGGGAATGTTTCTTTGAGGCATTCCCTGGTATGAGGTAAGAGCATTGAATATAAGCGAGAAAGCGTTAAGGGAACTGATTGTGCGGGTGCTTTGCAGGCTGGAAAAGGAGCAGCTAAACAAGCCGAAAACCAAGGTATACATGCTTTGCCTGGAGACCTGGCAGCCTGGGTACGCCGCCGCTTTCAAGGAAATGGAAAACAGGGCAGACTGCCATGTGGTTTGTGTTTTGCCCCCCTCCTGGAAGGGAGGAGTACAGGAAAAACTAAAAGAATTCCCTGCCTGCAAGGAGGTGCTGTACTATGGTGAGGGTATGCCAAAGGATCTGGGGCAGGCCCTGAGCATATTCCCTGTGGTTCCCCGGTATGTGCTGGCAAAGACAGCCCTTTGTATCGGTGACAGTTTTGAAACCAGGTGGATAGAGACCTGTATCCGGGAGGGAGGGGAGCTGTTTTTCCTGCAGTCGGGATTGGAAAAATTTTCCGGAAAAGAAACTACCGCCTATCAAAATACTGTTTTGGGATATTGCAGGCAGGTTTTGGCATACGGGATACATATCTGCCCCCTGGAAGAAATCTGGCAGGCAGCGCCCCGGCAAAATCAGGGTCCAGAGGTGCCGGTGGAAAAGCCGGAGAAGAAAAGGAGGGTGATTACTTCCTCCAATGTGGAGAAATTGGCCCGGGAGGGTGTTTTATCTCTTTGGCCGGGAGATGTGGTAACGGATTTGGCAAAGGAGCGGGCAAAATTTCTAAAAATTGTAATTCAGTAAGGAGAGTGAGGTGATGGGATGAGAGAGGCGCTGGGATTGATTGAAATCCGCGGCCTGTCCACAGCGGTTGTTGTGGCGGATACCATGGCCAAAGCTGCCAATGTCCGGATTCTGGAGGTGGAAAACACCCGGGGTTTGGGCTATATGACCATTAAAATTGCAGGGGATGTGGGAGCAGTGCACGCAGCAGTGAATGCGGGAAAGCAGATTGGACAGATCACTGGAAAGCTGATTTCCTGGAAGGTGATTCCAAGACCTTCGGAATATGTGGGGGAGGTTTTTTGCAGACCAGAGCCCGCCGGGACACCGGGAGATGAAAAAGCCAAAGAAGCATTGGAAGAAAAAGAAGAGAGCATAGAAGAAAAGAAGGAGGACGCTCCTCCCCAGGTTCTTGCATCTGCGGCACCTGAAGCAGAAGCTCTGCCTCCAAAGGAAGCCGGGGAGAGGGAGCCTTCTTTAGAAGAGGCACCGGATCAAACCGGGGAAGAGGAGGAGCTGGAAGAAAAAGCAAAGGAAGAGGCACCGGAGGAAGCCCCCAAGGGTAAAAGAAATTCCAAACGGGGTGGAAAGGCAAAGACTTCATGATATTGGCAAAAATTATAGGAACCGTGGTGGCCACCAGGAAGGAGGAATCTCTGGTGGGTTATAAGCTCATGATTGTAAGACGCATTGATCAACAGGGGACCTTTATTGATGCGGAGGAGGTGGCCGTGGACTATGTGGGGGCCGGCATTGGAGAAACCGTTTTGGTGGGCTCCGGCTCTGCAGTACGGGTAGGGCAGTCCAGAAGGGAAGCGGTGATAGATATGGCAATTATCGGAATCGTGGATACCATGGATATGTGACCTTTCCAAAGAAGGGAGATGAGAAAACATGGAAAGTGGTATTTTTTTCAATGTGGCGGATACCGTGGCGGCAGCCAAAGGGGCTTATCTTCGCTACGCCGATCTGACATTAAATGAACGCCAGGACATTATTGAAGAAATAAAAAAGACCCTTTTGCCCATGACCCGGGTGCTGGCGGATATGACAGTGGAGGAAACCGGCATGGGGGTGGGGGAAGATAAGGAAAAGAAAATCCGTCTGGCCATTGAAAAAACCCCGGGGGTGGAGGATCTGGTTACAGAGGTGAATACAGGAGATCACGGCATGACCCTGTATGAACTCTCCTCCTTTGGGGTGGTGTGCGCTCTGCAGCCCTGTACCAATCCCTGCGCCACTTTGATCAGCAATACCATCGGCATGCTGGCGGCGGGAAATGCCGTGATCCATTGTCCCCATCCCAGGGCAGAAAAGGTTTCCCGGTTTTTGGTAAATATAATTTGTAAAGCCGTGCGTAATCTTTGCGGCATTGACAATCTGGTGGTTACCCTGAGGGGAAGCACCTTGGGCTCCATTGTGGAGACCATGAGTCATCCTGATGTGGATATGGTGGTATGCACCGGGGGCTTTGCCTCCTTGCATCAGGCCATGATTTCTGATAAAAAGGTAATTGGAGCAGGTCCTGCCAATCCCGTGGCCATTGTGGATGCCACAGCGGATATCAAAAGGGCCGCCAGGGACATTGTCCGGGGGGCAAGCTTTGACAACAATTTAATGTGTACTTCGGAAAAATGCATTGTGGCAGAGGAAAGGGTGCATGAGCTTTTGGTCTATGAGCTGTTAAAAAATGATGTGTACTATGTCAGAGACAGGGCCCAGATCCAAAGGCTGTTTCGTGCTGTGATTACGCCGGAAGGAGAAATCAACAAAAGGCTGGAGGGGAAAAGCGCCAATGAGATTCTGGCAGCAGCGGGTATGTCATGCAAAGAAAACATCCGGCTTATTGTGGCGGAAACCAGCCGGATGCATCCCTTTGTTACCAGAGAGCTGCTGATGCCCCTGGTGCCTTTGCTCCGGGCGGATGATTTTGACCATGCCCTTGCCATAGCCCTGGAGGCAGAGCAGGGCTTTCGCCATACCGCCACTGTACATTCGGAGTCCATGGAGCATTTGAACCGGGCAGCCAGACAGATGCAGACAGCGGTGTTTGTGAAAAACGGTCCCTCCTATATGGGGATTGGTTTTGATAAGGATGGGCATACCAGCTTTACCATTGCCACCATTACCGGGGAGGGAACCACCACCGCCAGGCATTTTGCCAGAAGAAGGAGATGCACTTTAACCGGAGGATTTTCCATCCGTTAAATCTGGAAAGGAGGAAGCATGGGAGAAAAAGGAGGGGGTATGTATTATGTAACCTCTGAGTCGGTGACCAGAGGACATCCGGATAAGGTGTGCGACCAGATTGCAGATGGTATTTTGGATGCCTATCTGGCAAAGGATGCCAAGTCCCGGGTGGCCATGGAGGTTATGGTCTCCACCAATATGCTGGTTTTGGCAGGGGAGGTTACCTCCCTTGGAGAGGTGGATCTGGCGGCAAAGGCCAGGGAGATTCTGACAGAAATCGGCTATGTGCATCCCGGGAAGGGATTTGATGCCGAAAGCTGCCTGATTTTAACCAATGTGCACCGCCAGTCCCCGGATATTTCCCAGGGAGTTACAAAGCCCGGGGAGAAGGAGGTTCTGGGAGGGGGAGATCAGGGCATTATGTATGGCTATGCTGTGGACGAAACCCCCTCTCTGATGCCCATGCCCGCTTACTTGGCCAACCGCCTGGCCATGCGGCTGGATTGTGTGCGTCAGGTGTATCAGACGGATTTTCTATTTCCTGACGGAAAAACCCAGATCACCATGGAATATGATGAAGAGGGAAAGCCCAGATCCATCCACAGCATTGTGGTTTCCATCCAGCATAGTGAGGAGATCTCCCATGCTCTTTTGGAAAAGTTTATCCGCAGCATGGTGATTGCCCCTGTGGTGGATGCCTCTTTGCTGAGGCCAGGCACCAGGATTTATGTAAATCCCACCGGACGTTTTGTCATGGGAGGCCCGGCAGCGGATACGGGCTTGACAGGAAGAAAGCTTATGGTGGATTCCTATGGGGGGATCGGAAAGCATGGCGGAGGCGCCTTTTCCGGAAAAGACCCCACCAAGGTGGACCGCTCCGGAGCCTATATGGCCCGCTATGTGGCCAAAAATATTGTGGCGGCAGGGCTGGCCAGACGCTGTGAGGTGGCCCTTAGCTATGTGATAGGAGGTATTCAGCCGGAGTCTGTTACCATTGAAACCTTCGGCACCGGAAAGCTTCCCCAAGGCCGGCTGGAAGAGCTGGTACAGTCCGTTTTTTCCTTTGGGGTGGCGGACTGCATCCGGGACTTAAACCTGCGGGTGCCCCAGTATCAAAAAACCGCTGCCTACGGCCATTTTGGAAGAGAAGGGGAGGGTTTTCGCTGGGAGGACAGGGATAAAGCAAAGATTTTACAGCAGCTGGCTGGTTTATAAGGAGCAGGGGCGGCAGTTTTTTGCAGCAATTTTTTAAAAAAGGAGAAGGATTATGTCAAATGAAGCATTAGGAATGGTGGAGACAAAGGGTTTGGTGGGGGCCATTGAGGCAGCGGATGCCATGACCAAGGCCGCCAATGTGGTCTTAATCGGTTATGAGAAAATCGGTTCCGGTTTGGTAACGGTAATGGTGCGGGGAGATGTGGGGGCAGTGAAGGCCTCTGTGGATGCCGGGGCTGCTGCAGCAGCCAATGTGGGAGAAGTGGTTTCCCAGCATGTAATCCCCAGACCCCATACGGATGTGGAAAAAATTCTTCCCAAAACTCTGTAAACATACTGGCTGGAAGGCATACAGTAAGGGGGGACTATGGAGGTAAAGGAAGAACTGCTGCATGCAATCACAAAGCGGGTCATGGAAAAACTAAAGGAATATGAAACCCATAAGGTTCCCGTAGGTGTTTCCAACCGGCATGTGCATCTGTGTACAGAGGATTTGGAAAAACTCTTTGGAAAGGGATACCATCTGACCAAAAAGAACGATTTAAAGCAGCCGGGCCAGTTTGCCAGCAATGAAACCGTCACCATTCGGGGACCGAAGGGGGAGTTTGAAAAGGTGCGGATTTTAGGGCCGGTGCGCAGCCAAAGTCAGGTGGAAATATCCAAAACAGACTCCTTCCGTCTGGGGCTCAAGGCCCCTGTTCGGGAATCGGGGGATTTGGAAGAAACGCCGGGAATTGAACTGATTGGCCCCAGGGGAAGCGTGCTGCTTCCCCATGGAGCCATCATTGCCCTGCGTCACATTCATATGACCCCTATGCAGGCCCAGGCCATGGGGGTGCAGGATAAGGAGATTGTGGAGGTGGAAACCTTTGGAGAACGACGGGGGGTGTTGGGGGATGTTTTGATTCGGGTTTCGGATCACTATGCCCTGGAGATGCATGTGGATGTAGATGAGGCCAATGCCTGCTCCCTGAAAAATAACGATTATGTCATTGTGCGGCGGCCACAGTAAAAGGATTTTCCCTTTACTGTCAGCCCCAGGATGGGAAAAGAGGAAGATATGCTGATGCAGATGGAAGTATTGTCTGATTTTGCAAAGCTGATCAAAGAAGAGACCTGCCGTCCTTTTTCCGGAAAACTAAAAACCGGTGTGGATTTGGGAACGGCCAATATTGTGATAGCCGTAACCGATGAGAACAATCATCCTGTGGCAGGGGCCAGCGCCGTGTCCAAGGTGGTAAAGGACGGCATTGTGGTGGATTTTGTGGGAGCCATACAGGTTTTGCGAAGGTTAAAAGGAGAACTGGAGGAAAGGCTGGGAAGGGAGCTGAATCAGGCTGCCACCGCCTTTCCCCCTGGCATTATAGAGGGAAACATCCGGTGCATCTCCAATGTGGTGGAGGGAGCCGGTTTTACAGTGACCCATGTGGTGGATGAACCCACTGCAGCCTCGGAGGTTTTGGGAATACAGGAGGGGGCAGTGGTGGATGTGGGGGGCGGCACCACAGGCATCAGCATCTTAAAGGATGGAAAGGTGATCTTTTCTGCCGATGAAGCCACAGGGGGAAGTCATATGACCTTGGTTTTGGCTGGATACTACGGGATTTCCATTGAGGAGGCGGAGAAGATGAAAACGGATCCCGGAAAGGAAAGGGATGTGTTTCCCATTGTAAAACCTGTGGTGGAAAAGATGGCTTATATTGTACAGGGTTTTCTATCCGGCCGCCCGGTGGAGAAGGTATATGTGGTGGGAGGTGCCTGCTGCTTTTCAGAGTTTGAAAATACATTTGAAAAGATTCTGGGGATCACCACCATAAAGCCCAATGAGGTGCCCCTGGTTACCCCCCTGGGGATTGCATGGAGTGCAGATCCGGCATAGATACATTAAGGGAAAGGGATGGAGTATGGATATAAAAATCATTGAACAATTGGTGGAGCAGGCCATCGTCAATCTTCTTCTGGATGGTTT
>CALISX010000195.1 GCA_938041725.1 uncultured Lachnoanaerobaculum sp. | reverse complement strand
TCCGCTCATGCGAGCATGGCGGCTATTCTGTCGCCGTCCGGGGACTTATACACTAAATTTGGAGGGTGTAATGAAGAAAACAGCTTTAATAACCGGAATCACAGGGCAGGATGGTTCTTATTTGGCAGAGTTTTTATTAGAAAAGGGATATGAGGTACATGGGATTATCAGAAGGGCTTCCATATCCAATACACAGAGAATTGATCATTTGATTGCAGCAGGCTCCATCCGGCTCCATGACGGGGATTTATCCGATTCCTCCTCTTTGATCAGGATTATCCATAAGGTGCAGCCGGATGAAATCTATAATTTGGCGGCCCAGTCCCATGTTCAGGTTTCCTTTGATGTGCCGGAATATTCGGGGGACATTGATGCCATTGGCGTTCTTCGTGTTTTGGAAGCGGTGAGAATCCTGAATTTAACAGAGAAAACAAGGATCTACCAGGCTTCCACCTCGGAGCTGTATGGGAAAGTGGAAGAGGTTCCCCAAAAAGAAACAACGCCCTTTCATCCCTACAGCCCCTATGCGGTGGCAAAGCAGTATGGTTTCTGGATTACCAAGGAGTACCGGGAAGCATATGGTATGTTTGCAGTAAACGGCATTCTGTTCAATCATGAATCGGAACGCCGGGGAGAAAATTTTGTAACCCGAAAGATTACCCTGGCGGCAGGCCGGATTGCAGAGGGACTGCAGGATCATCTGGAGCTGGGAAATTTGGACTCTCTAAGGGATTGGGGCTATGCCAGGGATTATGTGGAGTGTATGTGGCTTATGCTCCAGCATGACGTGCCGGAGGACTTTGTGATTGCAACGGGAGAGCAGCATACGGTCAGGGACTTTACGGAAAAGACATTTGCAGCCAATGGAATTTCCCTTCGGTGGGAAGGGGAGGGTCTTGCAGAAAAAGGCTATGATGCCAAAACCGGCAAGATGCTGGTCTGTGTCAATCCGGAATGGTTTAGACCCACAGATGTGGACAATCTTTGGGGAGATCCCACAAAGGCCAGGCGTGTGCTTGGGTGGAACCCCCAAAAGACCAGCTACGAGGAACTGATCCGGCGGATGGCAGTACATGACCGCAGCCTTGCCAGGGAAGAGGCGGCAAAAAAGCAGCATGGGGATTTGGTGACCATAGAAAGGAAGTGAAACGAGATGATGAAACAAGGAGATAAGATCTATGTCGCCGGACATAGGGGGATGGTGGGATCTGCCATTGTCAGAAGGCTGAAGGCAGAGGGCTGTCACAATATCATAACAAAAACCCATAAGGAGCTGGATCTGTGCAGACAGGAGGCAGTGGAGGATTTTTTTCAGCAGGAAAAACCAGACTATGTTTTTTTGGCAGCTGCAAAGGTGGGAGGCATTATAGCCAACAGTTCCGCTTTGGCAGATTTTATGTATGAGAATATGATGGTGGAGATGAATGTGATTCACAGTGCATGGCAGAATGGATGCAAAAAAGTGGCCTTTCTGGGTTCTTCCTGCATTTACCCTAAATTTGCTCCCCAGCCCATGTCCGAATCCGTGTTGCTTACCAGCTCTCTGGAAGAAACCAATGAGGCCTATGCCCTGGCTAAGATATCCGGTTTAAAGTACTGTGAATATCTCAACAGGCAGTATGGAACCGATTATATATCCTTGATGCCCACCAACCTTTACGGTCCCAATGACAACTATGATCCTGTCAACAGCCATGTTCTCCCGGCATTGATCCGGCGTTTTCATGAAGCCAAGGAAAAAGGGCTTTTGGAAGTAACTTGCTGGGGAACCGGCACACCCTTAAGAGAGTTTCTCTATGTGGATGATCTGGCAGATGCCTGTGTATTTTTAATGAACCATTATTCAGGAAACCAAACAGTGAATGTGGGGACCGGAAAAGAGATCACCATCAAGGCGCTGACAGAACTTGTTTCAGAGATTGTGGGTTATACAGGCTCCATTGTTTGGGATACCGAGAAGCCGGATGGACCGCCAAGAAAGCTGCTGGATGTGTCGAAACTGGAAAAACTAGGCTGGAAGTACAAGACAGAGCTAAGAGAAGGCATTCAGCTGGCCTATGAAGATTTTTTAAACAACCCCAGCCGGCTGTAGAAGGGATAGGGAAACAGACAGTTTCTGCTTCAAAACAAAAGTGATAAAAGGGAGGCATGTATGAATATTGTTTTATTGTCAGGAGGTTCCGGCAAGAGGCTGTGGCCGCTGTCCAATGATGTGCGCTCGAAGCAGTTTATTAAGTTGTTTAAAACAGAAGAGGGAAGCTATGAATCCATGGTGCAGCGGGTATACAGGCAGATCAAACAGGTGGATCCTGAAGCAGAGATAACGGTGGCCACCTCCAAGTCCCAGGTATCTTCCATTCACAATCAAATCGGTGAAAAAGTAAATATTTGTGTGGAACCCTGCAGGAGGGATACCTTCCCGGCTATTGTACTGGCAACGGCTTACTTGCATGATGTTATTGGAGTCGATAGAAATGACTCGGTTGTGGTCTGTCCTGTGGATCCTTATGTTACGGCGGAGTTTTTTCAAACCATAAAGAAACTGGGAGAGCTGGCGAAGAATGGAAGCTCCAACCTGTACCTTATGGGGATAGAGCCTACTTATCCAAGTGAAAAATACGGATACATTCTGCCTGGGAGCAGAGAAACGGTCAGTAAAGTAGAGAGTTTTAAGGAGAAGCCGGATCTTAAAACCGCCCAAAGCTATATTGATGCAGGGGCTCTGTGGAATGGAGGGGTCTTTGCCTACAAAGCAGGTTATATACTGGATAAGGCCCGAGCCTTGATAGAGTATAGAGATTATGAGGATTTGTATGACAGGTATGAGAGTCTTACCAAAATCAGTTTTGACTACGCTGTAGCGGAAAAGGAGGAAAAGATTGAAGTGCTGCGGTTTTCAGGTCAATGGAAGGATCTTGGAACCTGGAATACCCTTACGGAAGCCATGAAAGAGACGAAGATTGGGGAAGCAGTACTGAATGAAACCTGTGACAATGTGCATGTTATCAATGAGCTGGATGTACCCATTCTTTGTATGGGGCTGAAGGACATGGTGGTTTCTGCCAGTCCCGAGGGGATCCTGGTTTCGGACAAACAGCAGTCGGCTTATATCAAGCCCTTTGTGGATGAGATCAGCAGCCGGGTGATGTTTGCAGAAAAATCCTGGGGAAGCTTCAGGGTTCTGGATGTGGAAGAAGAGAGTATGACCATCAAGGTGACTTTGCTTCCTGGCCATCGTATGAATTACCACAGCCATGACAGAAGAGATGAAGTGTGGACTGTTATTTCGGGAAAGGGAAGGACCATTGTGGACGGAATGCAGCAATCTGTACAGGCGGGGGATGTCATTACAATGGAAGCAGGATGCAGGCACACCGTTATAGCGGAAACAGAACTGAAGCTGATTGAGG
>CALISX010000194.1 GCA_938041725.1 uncultured Lachnoanaerobaculum sp. | reverse complement strand
CATCACCCTCATCGGAGGGTTCAAGGTCTTCGACGAGGTTTACGTCATGACGGCCGGCGGGCCGGGACGCAGCACGGAGGTGCTGGCCTCCTATCATAAGAAGTACCCGATGGTGCGGATGGATATCTCCACTGGTCACAGCCGCCACCTGTACCAGCAGATGCTGGAAGGCAACATGGACATTGCTGTTCTGCGGGGCGAGTACCCCTGGGACGGCACCCAGTTCTTGCTCTCGCAGGAGAGTATCTGCCTGATCCACAGCCGGGAATACAAGGACGTCCCCCTCTCAGATTATCTTTATATCGACCACCGCAGCGATTCGGCGCTGGCTTCCCTCATGGCGCGGTGGCGGTTTGAGAACGGCGTGTCCGGAGACACCGGCAGCTTTGTGGTGGACAACATCACGGCCTGTCTGGAAATGGTCAAGCGCGGCCTTGGCTGGGCACTGATGCCGGAGATCGCACTGGATGATTTTGACGGCTGCGTCTACCCTTGCACCTTTGAAAACGGCGAACCCTTTGTCCGCCGGACCTATATCTTCTGCCAGAGGGACGCCGCAGAACTGCCTCAGGTGCAGCTGTTCATGAATGCATTGAAGAAGAACCGCTGAAAGGAGATCTTATCATGTCCGCACAGGTTTCCCTGATGGAGATGCTGGATGCCCGGGAACGCCGGGTGCAGCACCAACAGATGCTTTTGCAGCAATATCACAAACCGCTGATCTGCTTTACCATGAATATCTGCGGCCCGGTCAAAGATTCTCCCCTCATCCGGCGGGGATTCGAGCGGGGTCGGCAGCTGCTGCAGCAACAGTTTTTCCGGGCAAAGCTCACCCCTCTGCACCAGGATGTCAGCCGGGAATCCACCGGCTGCGAGGCATTCTATGTGTTGGATGCGGACCCGCTGTCCATCAAGAAATTTACAACGGATATCGAGGATGCCACGCCGCTGGGGCGGCTGTTCGATATGGATGTTCTCTGCCCGGACGGCCGCAAGGTGGACCGGGCAGAACTGCACCTGCCGGGGCGGAAGTGCCTTATCTGCGGCGGGCCTGCCAAGGTGTGCAGCAGCCGCCGGGTCCATACGGTGGCCGAATTGCAGGCAAAGACCACGGCGATCCTGACCGAGGCCCGGGATACCCAGGATGCCGCCGATGCCGCCCGGCAGGCCGTGCGCGCCCTGCTGTATGAGGTGACCACCACCCCGAAACCCGGCCTTGTAGACCGGCGGAACAGCGGCAGCCACCGGGACATGGACGTATTCACCTTCATGGACAGTGCAGCAGCACTTTACTCTTATTTTGAGGCCTGCGCCCGGGCCGGGCGTGCAACGGCAGAACAGCCTGCCCCGGAGACCTTTGCAGCCCTGCGCCCGCTGGGCTGTCAGGCCGAGGGCGAAATGCTGGATGCCACCGGCGGCGTGAACACCCACAAGGGCGCGGTGTTCTCGGTGGGCATTACCTGTGCCGCCCTGGGGCGGCTGGACCGTGCTCTCTGGGCGAACCCCGACCGGGTGCTGGCCGAAGTGTCTGCCATGACGGCAGGGCTGACCGACCGGGATTTTGCCGGGCTCACGGCAGAAAATGCCTCCACTGTAGGGCAGAAGCTCTATGTGCAGTACGGCATCACCGGCGTGCGGGGGCAGGTGGAAGCCGGCCTGCCCGCTGTGCTGAATGTCGGCCTGCCCGTGCTGGAAGCGGGCCGTGCCAAAGGCTATGACTTTGACCGCGCAGGCGGCGGTGCCCTGTTGGCCATCCTTGCCCACAGCACCGATACCAACATCATCGCCCGTTCCAGCCGGGAACGGCAGCTTGCCCTGACCGGAGAGCTGAAGGCTCTGCTGTCCGAAACGCCTTACCCGGACAAAGCTGCCCTTGCCGCGCTGGACGACCGTTTTATTGCAGAAAATCTTTCGCCCGGCGGCAGCGCCGACCTTCTGGCGCTGACCTACCTGCTCTATTTCTTCAAAACGGAGGAGAACTGCCATGTGTGAATATGCCATCTCGCAGGTCTACCCTACCGACAAGCAGACCCTTGCGCAGATCGACGCACTGCTGCAAAAGGAAGGCATCCGCCGGGACGGGAATCTGGACTATATCTGTGCCATGTTCGATGAAAACTACAAGGTCATCGGCACGGGCAGCTGCTTTGGCAACACCCTGCGCTGTTTTGCCGTCAGCAGCGACCATCAGGGCGAAGGCCTGCTCAACCAGATCATCACCCACCTGATCGAAGTGCAGTATGCGCGGGGCAACCTGCATCTGTTCCTCTACACCAAGGTGAAAAGTGCAAAGTTTTTCGGGGATCTGGGCTTTTACGAAATTGCCCGGGTGGACGGCACGCTGGTGTTCATGGAGAACCGGAAAAGCGGCTTTCCAGGCTTCCTGAAAGCTCTGGAAAAAACGAAAAAAGACGGCGTTTCCGCTGCCCTGGTCATGAATGCCAACCCCTTCACCCTGGGGCATCAGTATCTGGTGGAGACTGTCGCGAAGAATTGCGACACGCTACACCTGTTCGTCCTCAGCGAGGACGCGTCCCTGGTACCCTTTGCGGTGCGAAAAAGATTAGTTCAGGAGGGTGTCGCCCACATTCCCAATGTGGTGCTTCATGATTCCGGCCCTTATATCATCAGCAGCGCCACCTTCCCCAGCTATTTCCTCAAGGATGAAGCAGCAGTGATTGACGGTCACGCCCGGCTGGATCTAGCGGTGTTTACAAAAATCGCCCAAGCCCTCAACGTAACGGATCGGTATGTCGGCGAAGAACCCACCAGTCAGGTGACGGGACTGTACAACAAAATCATGGCGCAGGAGCTGCCCAAAGCAGGCATCCAGTGCCATATCATCCCCCGAAAGGAAGCGGCAGGAAAGGCCATCAGCGCCTCCACCGTCCGTGTGGCCCTGCAAAATGGCGACTGGGACGCCCTGAAAACGCTGGTTCCTCCCTCCACTTTCCAGTATTTCACCAGCCCGGAAGCCGTGCCTGTCTTAGAGCGCATCCGCCGGGCGCGGGATGTAGTACATTATTAACGCATCACTCCCTGTGGGGGGCGGTTGCTGAAACACCTCCAAGAAATAGCAATTGCGGCATCCAGCTTTTTGCTGGGTGCCACAATCTATTTGACAGGTTGCTATTCGTACAGTGGTTTTCACTGCAACCCACGCCCCCGTGTGATGAGAGCCTGCTTGAATTTGCTGGCAAGGTCAAGTTGTACCTTCGAGGTGCGCATGGTCTGTTTACAAAGCCGTTGTGAAGATAGGACTACCTCTTATCCATTTTAAATGGTGTTAGGCTCAAGATTATGCTTCCATTAACGCTCCAGGGCTTCACGCACAGCAAGCACCCCTTCTTCCGGGCTGGTCAGTACAGGAATCTTGTCTGCCGGAATCAGTTGCTTCGCCTGTGCCATGGTGATCTGAGATAGCAACACACAGCTGCAACCCTGTCCTTTCAGCCGGATAGCGGCCTGCGCAATAATCTGGTTGTGAGTCTGAGCATCGCCGTCTTTGAGCGCGGCAATGGCATCCGGCACAATCTCATGCGCAAAGGAGGCGCCGGCTCCGGTTTGAGCCAGAATTTTCTCGATTTGCTGCTGGGTATGGGGGCCGGAGGTGGGCGTTGTGGATACGATGCCGATTCTTCCGCCGATGGCCGCCGCCTTTTCCAGCATGGGGGTGTTGATGGCGATGATGGGCTTGTCCGTAAACTGCCGCATCAGCGGAACATAGGAACAGAAAATGGAACAGCACACCAGAATCAGGTCGGCGTCGGAATCCATGGCTGTAAAAACCAGCCGGGTAAACTCTCTCAGATCTTCCTCCTGCACACCGCCGCCAGCATAGCCTCGTCCACATGGCTTTGCAGCACATAGTCCGGCGCCAAATCCCGGAATGCCTTCTCCATGGGAGGAATGGCCTTGTAGGTAGCATGAATCATGGCAATTGTTTTTTTCATATTCTGTATCCTCCAATTTACACCGGTTTCCCGGAAAAATAGTCCTTTGAAAACTCCACAAAACTGCGGACGGCGTCCAGCTCCATGGATTGCTCCCGGTAAATCATCCAGTCAGTCCGGGTCAGCGGAAGTCCATCCTCATCGAGTAGGGGTAAAATCGTGAGACCGATTCGATCCCAGATAAAATCCTCAGACAGGAAGATGCCGTAGCCAAGGCCGTGGCGAACCATCTCAAAGCAGGTGCTACCGGTACCAACTGTCATTGCAATGTTGGGAGCCTCAGAGAAATGCCTGTACCACCATCCATCAATGGTGGCAGAGGCGAACGGGTCGGCCCGGAAATCAATCCGGGGCATATCGGGCAGGTCCTCCAGCTGAAAGGGGCTGCTGCTGACGACACAGGCCTGCTGCTGCCGGAGACGAACACGACAGCAGCTGTGGGGATGTTCTCCCCGGAGAAAGCCAATCTGCGTCTTTCGGGTGTTTACCAGCTGGGAAGCCTGATAGCTGAACGCGCTGGTTACCTCAAATTCTACTTTCGGATGAACCTTGCGATAAGCACCCAAAAGGCCGGGAAGAACGAACCGGGTCAGAGAATTGCTGGCAGCAAGGTGCAGTTTGCCCGACGGTTCTGCCGTTTCCTGATGAAGCTGCGCCTGGAACTCACCGTACTGACGCACCATCTGCTCGCTGAATTGCGCCAGCCGCACGCCCTCCTCCGTACGGTGGGCAATATGAACATGGAAATAGTCCTCCAGCTGATGAAGCCGTTTTGTAACGGCAGGCTGTGTCATATACAGCTCCCGGGCGGTTTTTGTAATACTCCTGTTGTTGTACAGGGTTTTCAGAAGCTCCCAATCGCTTTGCTTGACCATGGCAAACGCTCCTTTCTGCGACATAATAATATAGGCGTTTGCGAAACGCCAAAAGCCGCATGATTACGGCACTTTTTTA